>JBOFUF010000498.1:0-6857 GCA_051652445.1 Shewanella sp. | reverse complement strand
GTGCCCGTTGTCAGACGATTATCCTCTTGAGTCTTATCCCTAGTCGCCACATTGATACCGCCTGCAAGCAAGGTTTCGAGTGATCCCGCTTCAATTTGTGCGCCAGAGAACAGCCCAACATCCACTTTTATACCTGAAGCGTCCCAGAACCGACTGCTTTGATTCACTAAGTGGCGATACTTTGGTTCAATGTGGGCCTGCATCAATATACTATTGCCCTGTGTCGATAGGCTGTAAGCGTCGATTTGACCGACGTGAATCCCTCGAAAGAAAATGGGGGTACCGACTTTCATTGAGCCGAGATTGGTATCTTCTAGGGTGAATTTCAGCGCGTCTTTGGTCACATTGGCATAGCTACTGGCAGCGAGGTTGACAACAAACTGCGTCGCTTTCTGACTGCTTGTACCCGGCAGCACACTGATATAAGGGCCAGTGATTAAGGTTTCTGGCGCTTTAATTCCCGCCAGAGAAATTTGCGCATCCATTAGATGATATTCACCGTCGCTGCGGCTGAAATGTTCGGCGTATTCACCATAGAGATAGGCAGTAGCAGTGAGTGTATTGAGATCGGCATTGAGCTTAACCTGCGACACTTCACCCACTTGATGTCCTTGATAGCGAATCGCTGCCTTGGCCGCAAGCTTGCTGGAGGCGGGTAGCGTGAGGCGAATCGCCTGCGCCTGAGTTAATGCCAACTGCTTGCTATCATAAAGTTTTAAGCTTGTATGGTTCACGTTGTTATTGCTACCAAGTAGTCCCAGACTGATGCTGCCCTTTAATGCCCCTTGAAGCGGGGCAACGGCGACATCAATACCAGCAAGACTGGCACTGATATCCACGGCGCTGTTACGCCAGAATACTTTTGGCTTTTTCAGCAAGGGTTGAAACGGTTTGTCGATGGCGAGCTTGATAGCGAAGTCTTCGGTTTTGCTTTGCCAATTCACTGAATCAACTGTGCCAATTTGCATTTTTTTATAGTAAATCGGTGAGCCTTGGCTGACATCGGCGCCCTCTTGACTGATTAAGGTTAAATGCACTTGCTGTTGACGATCATAAAAAGTGGTCGCGGCATCTGCTGAGCTAAAGAGCACCAGGGAATGGTTAGCGGCTAAAGGTGTGTCGCTGTGACCCTGGATCAAGCTAATCGCGCCTTGAGTGAGTGTGGTAAAATCCCTTGCTTTGACTGAGACACCGTCTAACGACGCGTTTACCGTTAATGCTGACTCTGGGACAAAATAGCTGTCGCTGCGTAGTAGACTGGCAAACTCAGGTGATAACTCCAGTTGGTATTCCACCGCCAAGAGATCTTTGGTTAACTTAACCGCGAGCACTGAGCCGATGGGAATTTGTTTGTAGCGAACTGGGGCACCTACCGAAATGCCCATATTTTCGGCAGAGGTTAAGGTCAATAAACGCTTTTTTGATTGCAATATATCCGGGGCTTTCAGTTGTAAGGCAAAGCTGCTTGGTAGTGCTGCATTGGTGTTGATGCCAGGCATAAAGTTGATGACACTACCTGTCAGTAAACGCTCTGGATTTTTAATGCCTGAAAGGGAAATATCTGCACCTTCAAGCCAAAACATGCCATCGTTAGTCAAGAGTGAAGCGTACTGAGGGTCAAACTTAGCGATGGCTGTCACGCCATTTTTAGTGAGCTGCGTAGTTAAAATACTGCCGATATTCATGCCGCGATAAACGATGCGGGTACCGTTGTCGATACCGTTAGCATCAGCCATGGTGAGGCTTACCTCAATGCCACCAAGAGCGATGGTCTCTGAATCATAAAGCGAAAAAATATCACCATTGTTGGCGATATCTGCTTTATCGTCAGAGCTAAAACTCACTCCGCCAGCCAGAATGGACGCCAAACTTTCTGAGCTGACTTTGACTCCAGACAGTGATGCATCAATTTTGACACCAGATACATTCCAAAAGTGAGAGTTTTTCTTCACTAAGCGAGCGTATTGCTCTTGAATGAAAGCGCTGATAATGACTCTTTGATTGCCATCTAAACGATAGCTGACAACGCTACCCACGGGAATTTGGCGGAAAAATATTGGCGAACCCACATCTAAGGAACCCAGTTTGTCTGAAGTCAATTCGACCATCACACCTTCTGAGCCGATTTGCATCGGTGGCGGTTGGCGTTCTGCTTTAAAAAATGTTGAGGTATTACCTTTCCCAGGTTGGATAGCAATATAGTTGCCCGAAAATATCGCATCTAAACCTTCAACACCTGTAATGCTGGCCTTAGGTGTGACAAGCCAGAAGAGGGTTTCTTTATTCAAGAAAGGCTTAGCGCGGTAATCCATCGTGACATTGACGTTCACACCTTTAAGATCTTCATCTATGCCAATATCTTTGACTTTACCGACCGTTAAGCCTTGGTATTTGACTAAGGTTTTTCCTACTTCAATGCCAGTTGCACTCGGAAAGTGAATTTGAATTGCAACTCCCGATTCTTTAATGTTTTTAATACCTAGCCAAGCACCTAATGCCAAGGCAACAATAGGAAGCAGCCAAATGGGCGAAAAGAGCTTTTTCTTTACAACTTTCGGCGATTCAATTTGTGTCATCTTGAGGTTCCAATCGATCCCAGAGTAAACGAGTGTCTAACACTTTTGCGGCTAACTGCGTTAACAGAATAACCAAGGCAAATGCGGTAGCCGCAGGTGCAGGTCTTGCGTCGAGTAGTTGCCCCATATTCACTAATGCCACTGTGATTGAGATGACAAATAAATCGAGCATTGACCAACGGCCAATCCATTCGATGATGTGAAAACCCACCATCAATTTCTTTTTTGAAATCGGAATATTAAAACTGATCGAACAAAGATAAATCGATAACCCGATGATTTTAATCCACGGAACTAAAATACTGGCAGTAAACACTATGATTGCGATCGGCAGCATATCTAAATGGACTAAATGCACAATGCCTGAAAAAATCGTGTCATGCCGAACTTGTCCTTGATTCGTCAATACTGTAATGGGGTAAATGTTGGCTGGCACCAATAAAATAGCCGCAGTGATCAGCAGAGCCCAACATTTTTGCAGGCTGGAATAGTCCCTGACGTGCAACTGTGCTTCACAGCGCTGGCAGTGTGCGAGTTCACGACTGTTGAGTTGGCGGCACACTTTGCATAAGCAAAGGCCGATATATTTTCCTTGTTGTGTCATATCAGCGATGGCCTTCCAATAACATCCACATATGCTCTAAGTTATATTCTCTTTGTAGAAACAAGGTCACAAGAAACAGCATAGTGAAGCAAAATGTGCCCATACCAAAATAAAGATCTGAAAAATCAGAGAGTTGAAATGATGAGACTAAGAAGCTGATCACATAAATTTCTAGCATAGTGAGTTGCGATAAGACTCCATGGATTTTTAGCAACTGCTTCAATAAGTTACGTAAAAAAAAGTTGCTCAGTCCCCATTTCACAATTAAAATCTGTGCCAGTATTGATAACAATAATAAACCTGGACCAATCACGGCGGCAGCAAGTACAGCGATACCGACGACCCAATAACCTTGTTCAAATACTGCAAAGGCTCCTTGGAAAACCGTGGTAGTCCTAATACTGCCTAAAAAATGAATTTCGAGTACCGGTAAAAAATTTGCTGGGACATAAAACACTAATGCTGCAATGCATAGCGCAAGCATGCCATTGACTGAACAATATGGCGTGTCATAAAGTGCGGTACTGCAACGAGGACAAAGTGCTCTCACACTACTAGGCAAAGCACGTTTACGGATTGCCAAATCACATGAACGGCATAGGATTACTGGGTTTTCAGCTGCGTTTTCATGCATATAAAAATATATATTAGCCTAATTAGAAGTCGTAACAGCGACAATGATGCCAAGTATCGGGCGAGTTAGCGGTTTTTCGCTATTCTAGCGCGTTTATACTCTTGCAACCGAAAGTACACGAATAATATCAGATTAATCAGAACACTTGCATCACAAGTTCAATCTATGTCAATCTAGTTACTGTATATAAAAACAGTGCGAGGCAATCATGGCAGTAATAACACAGTTCGTCGTGGTCAGAGAAGGGGTTGAAAAGATGACATTCACATCTAAGAAGGAGGCCGATGCCTACGATAAGATGCTCGATATCGCCGATAACCTTATCCCCTTCATTCAAAAAGCTGATGTGGGTATAGATGAAAGTGTGGGCGAAAAGCTTGCATTCTACTTTGCTAACAATAAAGATGAGCTGACGAACTTGCTTAAAGGCGCGGTTCAGGTTAATAGTACGCCAACGAATCCGCCAGCAGCGAAAAAAGTGCCTAAAAAGACCGAAGTAGCAGAATAAAATTGTTAGGTAATGTAATGAAATCGAAATTTTATGAGTCACTTAACCGGCAAGTTTTGGCCTTGTTGGAAGGGGAAGATGACCTTGTTGCAGCAATGGCGAATTTTTCTGCCTTACTCAATGATAATTTAACTGAGTTGAACTGGGTGGGATTCTACGTTTCGCGCGGTGAACAACTGGTACTTGGCCCGTTTCAAGGTAAAGTGGCTTGTACGCGTATTCCAATAGGAAAAGGTGTGTGTGGTACTGCAGCATTCACGAATCAAACTCAGCGCGTGGCCGATGTTCATCAATTCGATGGTCACATTGCCTGTGATTCTGCCAGTAATGCTGAAATCGTTGTGCCAGTTCGTGCCCAAGGTAACGTGGTTGCCGTGCTCGATATTGACAGTCCTATCTTCGATCGTTTTGATGAAGAAGACCAAAAGGGGCTGGAATTACTGGTTAAAAGTTTTGAAAACTGCCTATTTGATTAATTTGCGTACAATAACGCATAATTCATAGTCGCAATCGGTGGCGTGCGCCTTATAATATGCGCCTGCACGCATTAAGCTGGTTTGATTGGCATGCAATGAATAAGCTTAGTGTTTTGAGCTGTCAAAATTTATTAAGGTATATTGTTTAACTTTAGTAAATGCGGCTAGGATGCTAATTTGTACGTTGACTCAATATTGAGTTTAACGAAGATAAACGACACGTAAGAAGCTGATATATATCACTTCGAATCGATGTCCCTTTTTGACTGTGGAAGTAATGATGGAATCAACAGAAAAGTTGACCGACACCAATGCAATTTTGGCGTATTTGTATGAAACATTTCCTTTGTGCTTTATTGCTGAAGGTGAAACTAAGCCATTAAAAATCGGATTGTTTCAAGATTTGGCTGAAAGGTTGGCTGATGATTCTAAAGTCAGTAAAACTCAGCTCAGAGTTGCCTTAAGACGTTACACCAGCAGCTGGCGCTATTTAAAGTGCGTTAAAGTGGGCGCACAACGCGTAAATCTGAATGGCGAACCTTGCGGCGAGTTAGAGCAAGAGCACATTGATCATGCTCAAGCCGTGCTAAAAGAGAGTCAGGATAAAGCCAAAGCGAAACGTGCAGCACTCGCACCTAAGCCCGCTGCAAAGAAACCGCCTAAAAAGGTGGCTGTGCCTCAGCGCCCTAAAACGGAGCGTCCTGCTAAGCCTGCGCCAAAACCGGCAGCACCAGTCGTAAATTATGTTCAAGCACAATTGACTGATTTAACGAAAAAACAACGCGTCAATGTTAAATTAGGAATGACACCCGTAGCCGGTGTCATTACTGACATTAACAAGGAAGATATTCATGTTCAGCTTGATAGTGGCCTAACGATTAAAGTTAGAGCGGAACATATCCTGCTGTAATTATTTATTAAAAGGAGTAACTTGTTGATGCGAAAACTCACTTTGGCTATCTCGATCGCCACTGTTTTTGTCGGATCCTCGGCTTGGGCTGTACCACCCACGATTCAAATCAGCGAGTTACCCACTCTCAAACAGGAAGCGCAACATAAAGTTGCGAGCAAAAGGGTAACAGACTTATATACCCGTTCGCACTACCATAGGTTCATTTTAGATGACGCCTTTTCTGCACAAATTTTTGACCGTTATCTGCAGCAGTTAGATTATCGTCGCAATGCGTTAACCCAAGCGGATATTGATAGTTTTAAGCCTTATGTCGCCCAATTCGATGACATGCTCAGTTCTGGTGAACTTGAGCCTGCCTATAAAATGTTTGATATTGTCCAAAAGCGCCGCTATGAAGGCTTTGTCTATGCTTTATCCCTTTTGGATAAAGAGATGGATTTCTCTGCGCCTGATGATGCCTATGAGTTCGACCGTGAAGATGCCGCATGGCCAAAAGATCAAGCTGAGATAAATGAATTATGGCGTCAACGTGTTAAATACGATGCATTAAATCTTAAACTCACAGGTAAAAAATGGCCTGAGATTGTTGATATATTGCAAAAGCGTTACAACAACGCCATTAAACGCTTGATACAAACAAACAGTGAAGACGTGTTTCAAGGTGTCATGAATGCCTTTTCACGTAGCATTGAGCCGCATACCAGTTACCTCTCTCCCCGTAATGCTGAGCGTTTCCAAATGGAAATGAACTTAAGCCTTGAAGGGATTGGTGCTCAACTGCAACTCGAAGACGATTACACCGTCATTAAAAGCTTAATTGCAGGCGGTCCTGCCGCTGGCAGTGAAAAATTGTCCGCGGAAGACAAGATTGTCGGTGTCGGTCAACAAGGCGGCGAGATTGTTGATGTGATTGGCTGGCGTTTAGACGATGTGGTTGAACTCATCAAAGGTCCTAAGGGCAGTAAAGTTGTGCTGCAAATTTTACCGAAGAAAGGCGGTTCGAATGCTAAGCCATTTGACGTTACCTTAGTGCGCGACAAAATTCGTCTTGAAGACAGAGCCGCCACTTCTAAGGTGATTGAGCCTAAAGACGGTGAGTATGCCAATCGCAAAGTCGGTGTAATCCAAATTCCTGGTTTCTATATG
>JBOFUF010000497.1:0-3630 GCA_051652445.1 Shewanella sp. | reverse complement strand
ACCTTAGCGAGTCTTGGCTATGAGTCGCCAACGCCTATCCAGTTAGACGCAATTCCTGCCATATTGGCGAAACAGGATGTTATGGCCGGCGCCCAAACGGGTACCGGCAAAACCGCTGCGTTTGCTTTACCCATTTTGCATCATCTTTTAGCCGCTTCAGCCCAAGAAAGTCAATCTGCTGTAAAAGCGGTTCGTGCGCTGGTGTTAGTTCCAACACGTGAACTGGCAGTGCAGGTACAACAAAGTTTTGTGAAGTACGCTAAAGGGACTGATATACGTATCGGTATCGCCTACGGCGGTGTGAGTATTGATGCACAGGTGACCGTGTTTAATGCAGGGATTGATGTGTTAATCGCAACACCGGGCCGTTTACTTGATCACCTTAGACAAGGTGCGTTAAATCTTAAGCAATTGAATATACTTGTTTTCGATGAAGCCGACCGTATGCTCGACATGGGTTTTATGGATGAAATCCAAGCCGTGCTCAAACAAGTGCCGAGTGACAGACAAACCTTGTTATTTTCAGCCACCTTAGATGCCGCTATCTTCAGCTTAAGTAAAACCTTACTGCGCGATCCTAAGTTGATTGAAGTTGCCAAGCGCAACACCACCGCCGCCGAAATTAAACAAGTGGTTTATGCCGTCGACGCCGACCGTAAAACGGAGCTCGTCAGCCATTTAGTGCGCAGTAAAAACTGGCATCAAGTGCTGATTTTTAGCCGCACTAAGCAAGGCGTTGATAAACTGGTTCAGCAACTCAATAAAGCCGACATTATGACTCAGGCGTTTCACGGGGATTTGTCCCAAGGTGCGCGTGAAAAAGTCTTACAGGAATTTAAACAAGGCAAGATTCAAGTGCTGGTGGCCACGGATGTTGCTGCTAGAGGCCTAGATATTGTCGAACTTAAATACGTGATTAACTTTGAGCTGCCCTTTATCGCGCAGGATTATATTCATCGTATTGGCCGCACAGGCCGCGCGGGCAGTGCAGGGCTTGCCATCACCCTCTTTAGTCAAGAGGACGCGCTATTATTGGAAGAAGTTGAAGTTGTGCTCGACAAGCGCCTACCACAACAATGGTTACTAGGCTTTGAACCCGACTTTAATAAGATGGATACCGAACCTAGACGTAACGGCAAGGCGGCTCAGAAGCAAAGAGCGAAGAAACGGGCTTTGGGTGGAAAGGGGAACCGGTAGGTTTTTTGGGGGGGGCGTCTGAATGGCTGAATCTAATCCTGAATTCAGATAATTAGAGCAAGTGGTGACATGATTCATTTATCGACGCCAGTTTAAGTTTTGCCGCACCACCATTTTTGCTTGCACTTTCTTTCTTTGGGAAATTGGAAAACGGTGACTTTGGTCTTGCCAAGACTTATTGGTTATATGGAGTGCTGGTTGGCGTTTTCGTCAATATAGTTTCAAATGTAATCACATCAATTGAAAACCCTCACTCTCTATCGTTAAAATGACAGCTTTAACACGCCAGACCTTCTAGCACTTAACCTTTGGTATGCTGTGCCATTTGGTGGTGTATTGGGGGGTTAATAAGTCCCTTCGCATGGCCCATTTGTGCGTTATGCCTTGGGTAGCGACAAATAAGGTGTCACTGCCGTAGCGTTGATTAATCCCATCGAGCGCCTGCATCAGCGCAGGCTTAGCGGTAGGAGGGCTGAATAAATCTAACTGGTTATGGCGCACGCTGACCAACTCCATTAAGCCCACGCCGATTTTGTAATAGCGCACCCCTTGACGAAATAACCGTTGCACGGCCGCGCTCATGGCTTGCGTCAGCTCAACCGTGCAGTGGGTCGGGCAAGGAAAGTGCACGATGGTTTTATAGCTTACCGGGTAGCCATCGTGGGGTGAGTTGCTCGCAAACAACAGCATAGCCTTACAGCTTGAGCCCTGTTGCCGTGCCTTTGCGGCGGCAATGCCTATATGCTTTCCTAAGGCCTGCTGCAATGCATCAATATCGGTAATGCGCTCACCCATGCTACGGGTCGAAAAAATCTGCTTTTTATCGGCTCTGGCCTCATCCCATACCTTGCAAACTTGGCCGTTTAGCTCGCGTACCGTGCGCTCCACTTCAATGCTGAACTGTTTGCGGGCAAGGCCTGCCGGCATATTTGCCAAGTCAAACGCCGTATTGATCCGCATCAGCTCAAGCTTACGACTAAGCCGCCTGCCAATGCCCCACACCTCACCGACCTTAAGCTGTTTTAAAATCGCGATGCGGTCTTGCTCGTTATCGATAACGCACACGCCGTGATAACTCGGGAGCTTTTTGGCCGCATGGTTGGCTATTTTAGCCAGTGTCAGGGTTGCGCCAATGCCAACGCACACCGGTAAGCGCGCTTCCTTCCACACGGCGCGCCTGATCAGCTGGCCTTGGCGGTAAAGGCACGCAATAGCAGGATAGCAATGCTTAAACGACAAAAAGCTCTCATCGATACTGTAAATATGCTGCTCTGGTGCAAAGCGGCCAATGATCGCCATCATCTTGCTCGATAAATCGGCATACAGTTCATAGTTAGATGAGCAAGCAATCACACCCCGCTGGGCGCACAGGTTTTTGACTTGAAAGAACGGCACAAACTTTTGAATGCCCGCCTCTTTGGCTTGGCGATTAGCGGCGACAATCATGCCGTCGTTATTACTCAGCACCACCAGCGGCTTACCCCGCCAATCGGGCCTAAATACCTGCTCACAGCTGCAATAAAAGGCATTGGCGTCCACCAGCGCAAACATTTAAGTGGGACTCAGTAACGGGCTTTTACGGTGACAACGAATCGAGCGGGTGATCACTCCTTCAATGCAAAATTCGTCGTACTCATGGATCACGACCGCAGGGTATAGCGGGTTAGAAGACAGTAATAACCGCCGTGGAATATCAATGATTTTACAGATAAATTCTCGATTAAAGCTCGCAACAATCACATCGCCACTGCGCACGGTTTCATGGCGATCCACGATAAGGAGATCACCATCAAAAATCCCGGCTTCTTGCATTGAGTCACCTTGGGCGTAGGCAATAAACGTTGAGCTAGGGTGTTCAATCAATAATTCATCCAAGCTCAGCCCCAACTGAGTGTATTCAGCCGCAGGTGACTCAAAACCAGTAATGCCCGCACGGGCAGGGATAGAGATAACGCGCATAAATAATATGTACTGTTTAAATATACAGTGATTATAAGCGCAAAACGGCTAGCTGCAAGTGTTAATGGCTATAGAGGCTGACATAACGTTTATACAGTCAAAAGAGCATCACCGCTGATAATGCAAGATACCTAACGCAACCACTGCGCGGTAGCAATCACGAGTGATGATTTAAGTAAGACGCAGGAATTAGTAACGCAATATTTCGAGAAGTATCAGCCCAAATAACGACTTTACCTTTGAGCAGGTGCGGCAATCCAGCGCCTGCTCGCTCCACCAATCACCCGCAAAAAAAACAGAATTGAACGCAAAGCTCCTAATATAAGAACGTTTTAGCGGGATCGTGTGCGAACGAATAACCAGATGATGGCAATAGCCAGTCCTGTAACTAAATAGAGTGCTAGGCTATCAGTATCTTTGAACCATGCACTTTCATAGTTTGCACGTTGTGCAGACATTTCCTGTAAATGCAAA
>JBOFUF010000496.1:0-5269 GCA_051652445.1 Shewanella sp. | reverse complement strand
GGTATAAGCGGCGCCCTTACTGCCTGCACGGCCGGTACGACCGATACGGTGAATGTGCACTTCGGTGTCGTAGGCGACGTGATAGTTAAACACGGCATCGAGCGCATCAATATCTAAACCACGGGCAGCAACGTCGGTTGCCACTAAGACACAAGCACTCTTGTTAGCAAATTGCAGCAGGGTTTCGTCTCGGTCTCTTTGCTCTAAATCGCCGTGCAAAGCCAATACGCTAAAGCCTAAGCCTTCAAGCTCATCGGCCACTTTTTGAGTTTCGCGTTTAGTGTTACAGAACACTACCGCGCTTTCAGGTTTATGTTCTAGCAACAACAATTGCAGCGCTTGCATGCGCGCCTTGTCATCGTCTAAGTGATAAAAATGTTGGGCAATGCTTAAGCTGTCGTGATGACCTTCAACTTTAACCATGCTTGGGTCATACATAATTTGCTTAGCAATCGATTGAATTTGCTCAGGGAATGTCGCGCTAAATAGCAAGGTTTGACGTTCGCGCGGCGCTTGTTCGATAATCGCATCCAGCGCCGGTTGAAAGCCCATTTCTAACATGCGATCGGCTTCATCGAGTACTAACATGTTGAGGTTGCTTAAATCTAAGCGGTTACGATCTAAGTGGTCGACAATACGCCCCGGCGTTCCCACGATAATGTGCGCGCCGTGCTCCAGCGAGCCAACTTGCGGTCCCATAGGTACACCGCCGCAAAGTGTCAGCACTTTAACGTTATGAATACCACGGGCAAGGGTACGGATTTCCTGCGCCACTTGGTCGGCCAACTCGCGAGTTGGACATAACACTAAGGTTTGAATACGAAAGCGCTTAACGTCTAACTTGTTCAATAAGCCTAAACCGAAGGCGGCTGTTTTACCCGAGCCAGTTTTACCCTGACCTATCACATCCTGCCCCGCTAAAATGGGTGGCAAACTTTGCGCCTGAATTGGCGTCATTTCGTTGTAGCCCATAGAAGAAAGGTTCTCAAGCAGTTCGGGTTTTAGCTTAAGAGTCGAAAAAGCCATTGATGGATTAGGCTTAGTATCAGAGTTGCTCAAGGTGAATATCCTGTGGTGGGTAACACAAGCGAATGCTAGGTTACTGAAATTGCATTACTTATCGATTAAACGGGTCTATTTGAATTTAGGTTACATTTTAGCTAGATTTAGGATCTAAGCCCAGCCAACCCAAAAGTACGGCTATTGTAGCAACAAAGCGCAGCGTTTGCCTTAAGTCCTTAAGCAATCGCAATTGCTAAAACTTGCATTCATATCGTAAATCGCTGAAGATCCCTTGGCCATTTTCATAGCCCTTAGCCTTATCCATGACTGAATCAGCATTGCCTGCGCCTAACACTGCAGCTTCCCATGTCACGCCAAATACCACAGTGACAGTTTGCTCATCAAAAGCTGAACAGCGCAATGCTCAGATAAGGTCTCAATTTCCAGCTTTAAATCAAATACTTGATGACTACCCCCTGTGTTACCTTGACACCGCAGCCACCAGTCAAAAGCCACAAATCGTATTAGATGCGATGGCGCAGTTTTATACCCAGGATAATGCCAATGTGCACCGCGCCGCCCATCAATTATCGGCGCGCGCTACCCAACGCTATGAGCAAGTGCGCGACCAACTGCAGCTATTTTTAAAGGCAAAACGCCGCGAAGAAATCATTTTTACCCACGGCACCACAGAATCAATCAACTTAGTCGCCTTTGGGCTGACTGCCCAATTAAGCGCTGGCGATGTGATATTAATCGACGCCGCCGCTCACCACGCCAATATCGTGCCTTGGCAGGAACTGGCGAAACGCACAGGGGCTATCATTAAACCAATCCCGCTCCGTCAGGATTGCCGCTTAGATATCAACGCCTATAAAACCTTGCTCGAGTTAAAGCCTAAAATCGTCGCCCTGTGTCATGTTTCCAACGCCCTAGGTACAGTCAATCCCGTGGCTCAGCTAGTGCAGTTAGCAAAAGCCCAAGGCGCCATCACCTTAGTTGATGGTGCGCAGGCAGTGGCGCATTTAACGCTGGATGTGACTGAAATCGATTGTGATTTTTACGTTTTCTCGGGGCATAAAATGTATGGTCCCACGGGTGTTGGCGTGCTTTACGGCCGTTTCGACGCGTTAGATAATCTCGCGCCACTCTTAACGGGCGGCGAGATGATTAAACGCGTGAGTTTTGAGGCGACAGAATTTGGCAACCTGCCAAACCGCTTAGAAGCGGGTACGCCGCCGATTGCTGAAGTCATCGGTTTGGGTGCGGCCATTACCTTTTTACAAACCGAGCTCACGCCGCAGGTTCAAGGGTATGAAGCTGAACTCGTTAACTATTTACAAAGCCAATTGCGCGCGCTCGGTGAAGTGCACTTATACGGCGCCCTTGATGATAATATCGGCGTTGTCGCCTTTAATCTTGCCGATGAACATCACCAAGATGTAGGCATTTTACTGGACCAACAAGGGGTTGCCGTGCGCTGCGGCCATCATTGTGCCATGCCATTAATGCAGAGCCTGAATCTTAAGGGCTGTTGCCGCGCCTCTATCGGTATCTACACCAATAAAGACGATATCGACCGCTTTATTGTCGCGTTAGCCTCGGTAAAAGACTTGCTGCTGTGATCCCGCATTTAGCCACTGATCTGCGCCACGCATACGATGATCAAGACAAGTTATGCTAAGAATAAGTTACGCTCAAGACAAGTTACGCTCAAATAAGTGAGACAGGATTTAGCCCTATGACAGATTCAATCATGCCTATGCCAAGCGAGGCCGATTTTCACTATTTAGTCCAAGATGCCGACACCTTGTTGGCGCGCTTTACCCATGCCCCTAACTGGCAAGAAAGATACCGTGAAATTATGTTGTTAGGCAAAGACTTACCCAGCTTAAGCCCTGAGCTTCGCATCGAGGGCGCTCAGGTAAAAGGTTGCGAGAGTGATGCGTGGATCTATCATCTAGAACAGGCTGGCAAACACTATTATTTGGCCGACAGCGATGCCCGTATCGTGAAGGGCTTGATTGGATTATTACTGGCTGCCTGCCATGGAAAAAGCCGCGATGAAATCCAAGCATTTGATCCTACAGCTTACTTCAAACAATTAGGGCTTGAAGGTCAACTCAGCCCATCACGCACCAATGGCCTAAACTCACTGGCAAAAGCGATGCGTGAAGCCACACAATAATCCCAGCCCGAAGGTTTCATTGACAGCGATAAGCGATAAGCGATAAGCGATAAGCGATAAGCGATAAGCGATAAGCGATAAGCGATAAGCGATAAGCGATAAGCGATAATTGAAACCACTGGGCAACACTAAATCATCACCACGCCGGCTCGCAGACACTGACTAATTAAAGGGATTTAATCAAAGACTTCTACGCCCTAAAAAGGTATAAAGAAGTTACATTTACGTTATTGATAGGAACCGATCATGCCCATCAAGGCAGTCAATCACTACCGTCGTACACTCCTTAAAGGTTTTGGTGCTGCAACCCTGTTAAGTCCACTCGCCAGTTTACCGAGCTTTGCCACCCAACAACGGCGGATATATGTCGATGGTTTATCCTTCCTTCCCGATGACTTAGGTGATGTCAGCGCCGCTAAACTCGATGCTTACCTTTGCGATATTTCCGCCATTGAGACCATAGAGCAAGCCGATGGCACTCAACACTACAAACGCACTTATAACGCCTGCATGGAAAGTATTAAGCAAGCCGCTAAACGGGTAAGTGATCATCCCGATATTTTGTTGCAAGGCCTGATGGGACAAGATATTCAACGTGCCCGTGACAGCCAGCGCACTGCGGTATACTTTCAAATCCAAGGCGCAGATTGTGTCGAACAAGACAGCCATGCCAATCGGTGGGCGCGAGTCGATGAGTTTCATCAGCAAGGGCTGCGCGTATTGCAACTCACTCACCATTATGGCAACACTTTCGCCGGCGGCGCCTTAGACAGTGATGCCAGTGGCGGACTCAATAAACCGCTGACCGCCCACGGACGCGAGCTTATCGCCAAACTCAATCACGCCAATATCTTAATCGATGTGAGTCACTCTAGTGCACAAACCGCCTTAGACGTCGCAAAAATCACGAAATATCCCATAGTGCAAAGCCACGGCGCGGCGCGCGGTATAGTAAATAATGCCCGTTGCTCCCCCGATGAAGTGATCCGCGCCATCGGCGATAGCGGCGGCGTATTCGGCGTATTTATGATGAGCTTTTGGCTCACCAATAAAGCCGTCCCCACGATTGATGATTATATTCGCCAACTGGAATACGTTATGCGTGTTGGTGGGGCGGACTGCGTGGCCATCGCTAATGACTTCCCGCTCCGTGGCCAAGAAAACTTAACGGCACTGAATAACGATAACACCCAAGGCATTAAAGAATATCAACAATGGTGGTACAGCCTAAGGGCAAAAGGCGTGTTAGGTTTCGATGCAGAACCAAGGCATGTGGTGATCCCTGAACTGAATCATATCGATCGCATGAGCCGTATCGACGATGCCTTAGCCAAAGCGCGCTTTAAATCTACCGACCGCGACCGTTTTATGGGCGGTAATTGGCAAAGAGTGCTCAACAAAGTGCTCGTGTAAATCCCATTATTGTATCGTGATAGTGAATTGACTTTATGGATAGTGAATTGACTTTATCGATAGTCAATTCACTTTGTCGATAGTCAATTGACTTTGTCGATAGTCAATTGACGTTGTCTATACCCAAGAAGGAAGGCGCTAATCTGCTGAACTTCGTCATAGGTGATGGTCAGCTTCAAGCCATTGCCATTTTTATTGCAGCGGGCGGACTGTCGTCAATCTCAACGGATACAACTGCCCATTATTATTTCGAGCCGAGTCCCCCTCAAACGGAGACTTGCGCTGAAGCAAAAGTCAGCACGGTATCTAAAGCGCAAAAGTGGCGATGGTTTTCTGAATACCAACCACATCAGTGCCCCGCTTGAGCTCTTTGACTAACGGTTCGCTCTGACCTGAAATCCAAATTTTGAGCTCTGCATCTAAGTCAAACCGACCGGCCGTTTCCACTTCAAAATGGGTGATGGATTTATAGGGAATGGAATGGTAAGAAACCTTCTTGCCCGTTATTCCCTGCTTATCAATTAAGATCAAGCGCTTATTAGTAAACACAAACAGGTCGCGGACCACTTTATAGGCAAGTGTTAATTCCTCTTGAATGCCCATAATAGGCCCTAGCTCTTCGGCTAATGCCTGTAAATCAACCTCTGAAGCATTACCGAGTAAACC
>JBOFUF010000495.1:0-5186 GCA_051652445.1 Shewanella sp. | reverse complement strand
CGCCGCAGGAATCACCAATGCTCAGGTCTTGGCTTAAACGGATCGACTCAGGCACAATTTGCGCGGTCAGATCGTCCAGAGACTCAGCACCAACATAGTTCAGCATGGCTTGCTGTTGGCTGCTATCTGGGCCGATATGGCGACGTAAGAATAAATCGTGCTGTTCTAACTGAATGAGGGTTTGCTTGGTCATGATAAACCTTGTTCCAGATTTGCCGAGATTCAGAACTGTAGGGTACTGATTAACGGTCTATTGTTATGTCAATCTTGCGCTAAAACAACCGAAGCCCCTGAGGGCTTCGTTCGCGGTGACGATTATTCTTCGTCGATAACCGCTTGATAGCCATCGGCATCCAGCAAAGCGTCGATTTCTGCTTCGTCAGAAGGCATTACGCGGAAGAACCAGCCTTCGCCGTAAGCACTGCTGTTAACCAGTTCTGGCGAATCTTCCAGAGCTTCGTTTACGGCGATCACTTCGCCAGAAAGAGGGGCATAAATGTCAGATGCCGCTTTGACTGATTCAGCTACAGCACAGTCTTCACCCGCGGTCACAGTGTCGCCCACAGCTGGGAGTTCAACGAAAACCATATCACCTAGCAGCTCTTGGGCATGCTCACTGATACCTACTGTGTAGCTACCATCTTCTTCCTTGCGGATCCATTCGTGTGAAGAGGCGTATTTCAGTTCTGTCGGAATATTGCTCATTGTTCTTGGTCCTTGTTCCGTTTTTTTTAAAATGCTTGTTTACCATTGCGCACAAAGCTCGGGGCCACTACTCTAACAGCCACACGTTTTTTGCGCATTTCGACTTCTGCCGTATCCCCAATTGAGCTTGGAACACGTGCCATCGCAATAGAATAGCCCAATGTTGGCGAGAAAGTCCCGCTGGTGATCACGCCTTGGTGCTCTGTGCCAGCAGAGTCTGTAAAAAATACTGGCATATCATGGCGTAACACGCCCTTTTCTTCCATCACTAGACCAACCAGTTTGTCGGTTCCGGCATCGCGAAGTGTTTCGAGGGCTTTACGGCCGATGAAGTCACGATCGCTCGGTTCCCAGGCAATAGTCCAGCCCATGTTGGCGGCCAATGGGTTGATGGACTCGTCCATATCTAAGCCGTAAAGGTTCATCCCAGCTTCGAGACGCAGCGTGTCACGGGCACCGAGACCACAAGGTTTAACCCCTTGATCGAACAATGCTTGCCACAAGGCCTCTGCTTCGTCCTCTGGGACGATAATTTCGTAGCCCGCTTCACCTGTGTAACCCGTAGTGGCAATAAACAGCGAGCCTGCTTGCTTACCGAAGAAAGGTTTCATGCCTTCGATGGCGACGTTTTGCTCGGCGCTGAACACGGCTGCAGCTTTCGCTTTAGCGTTAGGACCTTGAACGGCGATCATCGCCAGCTCAGGACGCTCTGTCACAGTGACATCAAAATCTTGGGATTGTTTGGCGATCCACGCTAAGTCTTTTTCGCGGGTCGCGCTGTTCACGACCACGCGGTAGTGAGTGTCGGTGTGGTAGTAAGTGATGAGATCGTCGATGACGCCGGCATTATCATCTAACATGCCGCTGTATAAGGCTTTGCCTGGCACTTTAAGCTTAGCCACATCGTTCGCTAGCAACTTACGTAGAAATGCACACGCGTCGTGACCTATCACATCAACCACCGTCATGTGGGAGACGTCGAACATACCCGCGCCTTGGCGCACCGCATTGTGTTCTTCGATTTGTGAACCATAGTTGAGGGGCATATCCCAACCGTGGAAGTCGACCATCTTAGCGTTTGATTCTAAGTGCTTGTTAAACAGAATAGTTTTGTTAGCCATTGTTATCCCTTTTTTGCGGCCTTTTTCAGGTCTCTGCCTAGTGTAGGGTGTATCTCTTGAAGCTCTTTGGGTGCAGACACTAGGGTCTAAAATGCGGCGAAATTATACCTTGCGTTACAAATTTGTATACAGGATATTTTTCTAATCCAAAGCCTTAGTCATTAGATTTCCTCACCTTTAACGTGTAATTTTTTTACATGCGAAGGCCGAACTTGCGCAGATTGCAGACAAATCGTTGATAATATCAGCAGCCAAGATCACATTAGCGTAACCTAGGCTAACGGCACAGCTTAGGCAGCGCCGACTTATTGCCCATGGCCTGTTGTATGAACACTGTTTTCAGCAAAGCGACATTATCAACCAGATTTAAACCCAGATCGCGTATCATCTTTTTGACAGGGTTTGAACCTTCAAATAGGCGTTTAAAGCCTTCCATCGCCGCGATCATCTCCATCGCATCGGCTTTGCGCCAACGCTCAAGCGCACGCAGCTGGGCATAATCGCCAATATCTTTACCCGCTTGCTGTAATTCGCTGACCACTTCGATAATGCTGGCCGCATCTAAAAAGCCGAGGTTCACCCCTTGGCCAGCCAGCGGATGGATAGTATGGGCGGCGTCACCTGCTAACACTAACCGGTGGCGGGCAAAATGGCGGGCGTAGCGCATTCGTAATGGAAAGGCGTGACGCTCGCTTTCCAGCGTGCAAATCCCCAAACGACCGTCGATAGCCGCGGTTAAGTTGCGCTCAAATTGCACGTTATCCATTGCCAATAATTCAGTGGCGCGATCGGGCGGCACCGACCAGACGATTGAGCAGAGATTGTCTTCATACAAAGGTAAAAATGCCAACGGGCCGTCCTGTAAAAAAACTTGGCGGGCGGTGGCAAGGTGTGGCATGTCGGTGCGGATAGTCGCGACAATGGCATGGTGGCCATAATCCCAAAAGGTCAGCGGGATCTTGCATTGCTCACGCACCCAAGAGTTGGCGCCATCGGCAGCGATCACCAGTGCGGCACTGACACTTTCTATTTCAGAATCGGCGCCATTGGCGAGGGTCAACCAAGCTTCACGCTCACCAAAAGCAATGCGCTCTAAGCGTTGGTTTTGAAGGTGGGTGATATTATCAAACTCACTGGCGCGTTTGGCTAAGGCATAACTAATGGCATCGTTTTCGATAATCGCGCCGAGGCAGGTTTCGCTGATGCTGTTGGCATCAAAGGCAATTTTACCGAAACCGTCTTTACCCCACACCGCCATTTTTTGGTAAGGCGTGGCACGATTTGTGTCGACATAAGCCCACGCACCTAAGTTTTCTAACAGGCGCTGGCTCGCCTTATTGATGGCACTCACCCGCAGGCGCGGCGAGCCGGCAACGGCCTCTGTGTGGCCCGCATCGATAACGACAACATTCAGATCGGCCTGCGCTAATCCAATTGCGGTGGCGAGTCCCACCATGCCACCACCCACAATCGCGATGTCATAGGCTTGTGAACTTAACATGGGTATATCCTTTTGCGTTGCGATACCAGTAAATTGCTGAGTTATTTCCAGCCCATCGCCTTGTGAACGACGGGGGTTTTCAGTGGCGGAAACCAAGATAATAAGCGCAAGCCTAAGTTACGCCCCAGCACCATGGGCCAATATTGGTTTGAAAAGCCACGGACTAAACATTCGATATTTCGGATAGTGCTGTTTCTGTCGTGCTCGCGGGCATTAAGGTACGCATGGGTCACAGCGGCGGAGCCGATATCCTCACCCTGCGCTAGCGCCGTTTGAAGCACCTCAAGCAAACTCACCACATCCCTCAGCCCTAAGTTAAACCCTTGCCCAGCAATCGGATGCAGTGTCTGCGCCGCATTGCCGATAAACACACATCTATGATGAATTGGCCTTGGCATATACGACAAATTAAGTGGATAGGCATGGCGCGCACTGACATCGACAAAAGTGCCAGCACGATAACCAAAGGCCTGTTGCAGCGCCGCTAAAAACTCGGCCTTAGGCGCGGCTTGCAGCTGTTTAGCCCGCGCATCATCGAGCGCCCACACAAGGGACAATCGAGGTTGACCTTGGCTATCGGCCATAGGCAATAACGCTAAGGGACCTGTCTGGGTAAAGCGTTCATAGGCCCAATGTTTGTAAGGCCTATGGGTTGGTAAAACAGCGGTTTGAATATTGGCAATAATGGCCGTTTGCTCAAAGGCCACTTGAGTCACAGGCAAATTAAAACTGCTGCGCAGTTTGGATTGCAAACCATCGGCGCCGACCACTAGTTTGGCTTGAATTCGCTCGCCCGTATCGAGCACTAAGGTATGACCTTCGATGCCAGCGTCTACTTGATCAAGCTTGGCGGGGCAATAGAGTTTGACACGACTCTTATTCAACTCGTTAAACAGTACTTGGCCAACACGTTCAAGCTCAACCACTTGGCCTAGGGCATCTAAATGAAACTGCGCCGCATTGAGTTCTGTCATGCCAAAGTGGCCGCGATCCGACACATGGATATTTTCAATCGCCGTGCCCAAATGGGCGAGCTTTTGCCATAAACCTAAACGGGATAATTCGAAAACAGAACCGTGGGCGATAGCAATTGAGCGGGCATCGAATCCGGGGTGTTGCTTATCAGGAAGGTGCGCTTCGATTAAGGCGATAGAAAGTGGCCGAACTGCGGATAAAGAAAGACGCGCGAGAGCTAACGCTAGGGTCGCCCCCGCCATCGCACCGCCTACAATCGCGATGTCGACGTGTTGAACTGAAGTATCCATGTGATGTGTGGCCGTCATGGGGATCTCATTCACGCTGTGGCACGACACTAAGGCATGTACACATAAGACATGTGAACAATCAGTGCAATGCACTCAGAAACATCAGTGCTGTGGGATCAAGGCTGGTTTGTCCTGCCCTTGATTTCAAATGAAACCACGACTGCGTTAACCTATTAAACATTAAACAACGGCGATAAATTAATGCACCACTGCAATATCATCAGTCTCGCCATGAGGGAGCTCAGGGCCAAACTCCGAGTAACACATGATGGCAGCAATGCGCACAAACTCGAGTAACTCAGTGTAAGCGACTTCGGACTCTTCATCGTCAGCAACATCAAATTCCACTTGGGCAATTTCCGCCAAGTCTTTGATCACTTCACGCACTTCTGCCGAAGCTTGATTCAGTTTTGGCTGGATAATCGCCATGCCAGTCAAAAAGCTTTGGGTCCAGAGCGACAAGGCTTCAACACGTTGGCTGAGCGGCTCTTCTTCTTCGGGCAATAACGGCATAAAACCAAATTCAAAATCGGCTAAACGCGCGACTGAATCGTTAAACAAATCACACACTAATTGGTGCAATTGCGCAGGCAA
>JBOFUF010000494.1:0-4649 GCA_051652445.1 Shewanella sp. | reverse complement strand
TGTTCGAAATAGTTTAGTGCAAACGGGCGTTGCGATGGGAACGAACATCCCTGGTGATAGCGCGTTTATGAACGCACCCAATGGACTTGGCGATTATAGCGTCAATTATTTGGCCAGCCAGCAGGGGGAGTTTAGCGTTAAAACCGCAAAAATTGCTGTCCCTGCAACGTATGTTGCTGATACGTATATATTTAACTTCACTGATAATGGTGCCGGTGGTACTAACTTGCAAGTGCTCGATTCTGCCAATAATCCCGTCGCAAACGTAGCTAACTTCGATGCTACTAATCCCGTTAGTTTTAATGGCATAGAAGTTAACATTGATGGAAAACCCAGCGCTGGCGATAGTTTCACCATGGCACCGCAGGCTGAAGTCAGTATTTTCGATACGTTAAGTGATGCTATTGCTTTAATCGAAGATCCTAATTCGGCTAATACGCCACAAGGTCGAGCTCAGTTGGCACAGATATTGAATAATATCGATAGTGGTATCAATCAAATCAGTTCGGCCCGCAGTGTGGCGGGAAATAATTGGAAAACCGTCGAAAGTTATACAGAGACTCATACAGAAGAGAAAGTGGTTAATACATCAGCGCTATCACTCCTGGAAGATCTCGATTATGCATCAGCGATTACGGAGTTTGAAAAGCAACAACTTGCATTGAATGCCGTCTCAAGCGTGTTTAGTAAAGTAGGTTCTGTTTCACTGTTTGATTATATTTAAGCGTGATGTTTATTATGGGTAATATCCTGAATAAACAGGTATTTTTACGATTATGAATAGCCAAGCTTCGAAGTCTTGGCAAGATACTTAGAAGAGGATAATAATATGGCTATCACAGTAAATACCAACGTGACTTCAATGAAGGCACAAAAGAATTTAAATACTTCCAGTGGCGGGTTAGCGACGTCTATGGAGCGTTTATCCAGTGGCTTGCGCATTAACAGCGCAAAAGACGATGCCGCAGGTCTAGCCATTTCTAACCGTTTGAACAGTCAAGTGCGCGGTTTAGATGTGGGTATGCGTAACGCAAATGATGGGATTTCAATTGCTCAAATTGCTGAAGGTGCGATGCAAGAACAAACTAATATGTTGCAGCGTATGCGCGATTTGACGGTTCAAGCTGAAAACGGTGCAAACAGTACAGATGATATTGCAGCACTGAAAGCTGAAATGGATCAATTAGTTACTGAAATCGATAACATAGGCACAAGTACAGCCTTTGGTAATACAAAGCTGATGCAAGGTGGTTTTTCAGCGGGTAAAGTGTTCCAAGTCGGTCACCAAGAAGCTGAAGATGTTATTATTAAAGTTAAAAAAACAGATAAAGCATCGTTATCAGTGAATGGTTTAGCGCTGGCAACTTCTGCAAACCGCGCCTCATCGCTTGCTGCAATTGATAAGGCCATTAAAACGATTGATACCCAACGCGCAGATTTAGGTGCGGTGCAAAACCGTTTAGCGCATAACATCAGTAACAGCGCGAATACGCAAGCTAACGTTGCCGACGCGAAAAGTCGTATTGTGGATGTGGACTTTGCAAAAGAAACGTCAGTTATGACCAAGAACCAAGTGTTGCAACAAACGGGTTCTGCAATGCTTGCACAGGCTAACCAGTTACCTCAAGTTGCATTATCTCTTCTTGGTTAATGTGATTGATGTGAAGTTATTGGCGTTATCTTGAAGTCCTTTTGCCTACTTGTTCTAGAGTTCTCTAGGAAAGTAGGCAAAGTTTTCATTAAAGACTAATGGTTATCTGTTTGAAAAATAGATAATTTTTAAAAATTTTTATATTTTTAAAAATTATCCTAAAGATAAAAAAGATGCTGCCGTTAAATATACTGTAACCACTAAGACCCGCCTGGCTTAAGTAGACAGGCAAGTTAACAAGCCAGGTATAAAGAGGAAACGAATCATGGCCATTACAGTAAACACCAACGTCACATCATTAAAAGCACAAAAGAACCTAAATACTTCAGCAAGCGGTTTGGCCACGTCAATGGAACGTCTATCCAGTGGTCTACGTATTAACAGCGCCAAAGATGATGCCGCTGGTTTGGCTATTTCTAACCGCTTAAATAGCCAAGTGCGTGGTTTAGACGTGGGTATGCGTAACGCAAATGATGCGATTTCAATTGCTCAAATTGCTGAAGGTGCGATGCAAGAGCAAACCAACATGTTACATCGTATGCGTGACTTGACGGTTCAAGCTGAAAACGGTTCAAACAGTACTGACGACATTGCAGCGCTGAAAGCCGAAATGGATCAATTGATTACTGAGATTGACAATATTGGAAAAACGACGGCATTCGGTACGACGGCATTAATGCAAGGTGGGTTTTCTGCCGGCAAAGTGTTCCAAGTCGGTCACCAAGAAGGTGAAGATGTTATTGTTAAAGTTAAGAAAACAGATAAAGCAACGTTATCAGTGGCTAGTTTGGTGCTGGCGACTTCTGCAAACCGTGCATCATCGCTCGCTGCAATTGATAAAGCCATTAAAACGATTGATACCCAACGCGCAGATTTGGGTGCCATTCAAAACCGTTTAGCGCATAACATCAGTAACAGTGCGAATACGCAAGCAAACGTTGCTAATGCTAAGAGCCGTATTGTAGATGTGGATTTCGCGAAAGAAACCTCTACCATGACAAAGAACCAAGTGCTGCAGCAAACGGGTGCTGCTATGTTGGCTCAAGCTAACCAATTACCTCAAGTGGCCTTATCACTGCTGTAATATAAAGCAGTAAAGTAGGTCAGTGATAAGGGAGGTTCGGTGACGGATCTCCCTTTCTGGCATTAAAGATCAATTTAGTTTTATAGTGTGTTTACTTGTTAAATAACATTAAAACTATTACTTAATTCGCAGAGGTATCGCTATGAATATCAATATAGCAAGTTCGCCTTCAGCGGCTAACAATAAAGTCGATTTAGCTCAAATGCCAACAGCATTCGCTTTAGGTGCAGAGTTAAAGCGCAATGCCACGGTATCGCCGCTGGAGCCCGCCGTTGATAAGGATAAAACAGACGCAGAACCAGAAGTCAGTAAGTTGACGCAAGTGGCTACTGAACTTTCAGATATGATGTCGATAATGCGTAAAGGACTTGCATTTAAGGTTGATGAAAGTTCAGGGCAAGCTGTCGTAACGGTAATGGATAAAGACACTGGTGATGTCATAAGACAAATGCCGAGTGAAGAGGCATTAGCATTAGCTGAGAAATTATCTGAAGTCACTGGGCTTTTGATGAAAACAGAGGCGTAAATTTCACATTACTAATAGTGATAGTTACAGAGTGAGAGGTTTGTATGGCATTAACAGCGATGGGCATCGGTTCTGGTTTGGATATTGGCAACATTGTTAAAGTGTTAGTCGATGCTGAAAAAACACCGAAAGAAGCTATGTTCAATAAAAAAGAAGATAGTATCAAAGCAAAAGTTTCTGCCATGGGAACCTTAAAAAGTGCGCTGTCGACATTCCAAGATGCCCTGAAAAAACTTCAAACTGGCGATGTCCTTAATCAACGTAAAGTATCTGTTAGTAATCAAACTTATTTGTCAGCAACAACAGACAAAACTGCACAAGCCGGTAGCTATGGTATTAAGGTTGAGCAGCTCGCCGTCAATCATAAACTTGCAGGAACAAACGTCGCAGATCCCGCATTGCCTGTTGGCGAAGGAAGCTTAGCTTTTGACATCAATGGTAAGAGTTTCTCCATTGATGTTTCGCCTACCGATTCACTTGCTGCGATTGCTAAAAAAGTAAATGAATCCCCAGATAATGCGGGCGTAACTGCCACTGTTATTACCAGTGATGCTGGCAGTCGATTGGTTTTTAGTTCAGATAAGTCAGGTGAAGATAATCAAATCAGTATTACAGCGAATGACACGTCTGGTACTGGTTTAAATGATATGTTCGGTGTTGGAAATATCTCCACGCTTCAAGATGCAAAAAATTCAATTGTTTATATTGATAATCAGAAAGTTACCTCGCAAACTAATGAAGTTAAAAATGCCATTACGGGTGTGACGCTAAATTTAACGGATGCAGATATATCTAAAACGACAACACTAAAAATTGAACAAGATAATGACGCTGTTAAAACAAATGTTAAGGCTTTTGTTGAGGCCTATAACAGTTTAGCGACTGCAATTGATAAAATGTCTGCTTACGATAAAGATAAGAAGACGTCTGCATCGTTACAGGGTGATTCTATGATCCGCTCAATAGAATCTCAACTTCGAAGTATATCAAGTGAACGAGTGCTAACTAATGATGGCAATTCGATAGCCTTGTATGATATTGGCATCAAAACCGATAGATCAGGTAAGTTATCAGTTGATGATACGAAACTTGATAAAGTCATTTCAGAGGATATGTCTAGTGTTGAGGCGTTATTTTCAACGCCCAATAAAGGGCTTGCTAATCGCTTTAATGATCTTGCTGATAACTATGTTAAGTCACGTGGACTAATTGACTCTCGTCAAACTGGGTATACCAATCAGCAAAGCCAAATTACAGACCAAAGAGAATTCTTTAAGCTTAAAATGGATCAGCTAACAGCGCGTTTAACTAAGCAATTTAATGCGATGGATCTTATGGTGGGCCAACTTAATCAACAGAGCAGTGGTCTTGTTGATCGTTTGAATTCG
>JBOFUF010000493.1:0-7427 GCA_051652445.1 Shewanella sp. | reverse complement strand
GCGTGGCAATATTCGCAGCCCATTTCTATCTTGCCGTCTTCGGCGAGAATGGCTTCTATTTCTGCTTGATCTAAGGTTTTGATCGCGCCAGCACTGCGCTCAAGGGAGCAGGTGCATTTAAAGCTGACGTCGATAGGATCGAATAACCGCACTTCTTCTTGATGATAGAGGCGATGTAACACGCTTTGGGCATCCAGCGTGAACAGCTCTTCAGCCTTGATCGTTGAAGTCAGTTGGCTCAAGTGTTCGAAGTCAAGGTGGTGATCTTCTTGGCTTGGTAGAACTTGTAGAAACATGCCTGCCGCTTGCTTACCGTCGGCAAATAACCAAATGCTCGTAGGTAACTGCTCAGATTGATTGAAGTATTCTTCAACACAGGCTGCTAGCGTTGGTTTGTCTAGTGCGACTACGCCTTGGTAGCGCTCACCTTCTTCAGGGGTTAAGGTGATGACCATATAGCCTTGGCCGAAGAGTTCGGTGAGGCTAGCATCATCAGCGAGCTCAGCATTCCAGCGAGCCACACCGCGTAACTCTTGCAGGTTATTCCCGTTGATCACCGCTAAAGAAACAGGGCCATTACCTTGTAACTGTACGCTGATATCGCCGCTGAATTTCAATGTCGCGGTGAGTAGTGAGGTGGCGGCCATTAATTCGCCCAACAGTATTTGCAGTACGGCAGGGTACGCTTGGGCGCTGATCACGTGTTGATAGCAGTCTTGTAACTGTACCAACTCGCCACGCACATCGGCATTGTCGAACAAGTAGCGGTGTAAAGTATCTTGGTTCATCGTGTATCTCACTGTTTAGAGGTCTTTAAAGCGCATTAGCTGACGGCGTTGCTTTTTATCCGGTTTTTGATCGGGTATCGGGTTATTGAGCATGTTGAGACGTCGTTGCTCAGCATTCATCGCCCTTTTCGCCAGGCTTGTTGCGGTTTCTTCGTATAATTCTTGGGCAATCGCACCACTTTGGCGCAATGGTGATAATTTTTTTATGACAATCTCTTTATCGTCATATCCTTGGCGTATTTTAAGGACGGCGCCTATCTCTGCATTCCGACTGGATTTGGCGCGCTGACCGTTGTAATGTACTTTGCCGCCGTTGATCATGTCTTTGGCAATCGCACGGGTTTTATAGAAACGCGCTGCCCAAAGCCACTTATCGAGTCGAATGTCTGTTGTATCGCTTTGACCTTGAGTCATGGTGTCTCCGGCTATAAAGGTCGATGAATCCACCAGTCAACTCATAAAATGTGAGAATTACATTTCTATTACGTTAAAAAGTGGCATGCTTCACAGCGTTTTTTAGCGTGGAAAGGTACCATAAGCGCCCTATATCTGCCAATTTGAATACAGTTGTAGCTTGTTGCCAAATTCAGCCTAGGTTAGCATGGGCGCATATTGCCTAATTATTATAATCAGAACAGAGACCTATATCGAGGGTCCACATAAAATATGGATTTATTAGATAAAGCTATCGCGAAAACCATTGGTATGCCACACAAGCTCCTAAGCCGGATAGTCTTCTGGATGGGCTTTATCGTGATCATGTTGTTAGCCGCGCAAATTACATGGAAATTAGTGCCTACGGACTCATCGGCGAATGCTTGGTCGCCCACGCCCGTTAATCTGACCGGAAAAGGTGCGGGGCTGGTTGATCTTGCAGGGTTACAGCAGCTTGCACTCTTTGGTAAGGCTGATGCGACATCTGATAAGCCTAAAGTTGAAGCGGTCGAGACTGTCACTGATGCACCGAAAACCTCCCTCTCTATTCAGCTCACGGGTGTGGTCGCATCGACAGCGGATCAAAAAGGTTTGGCGATTATCGAGTCAAGCGGCAGCCAAGAGACCTACAGCTTAGGTGATAAAATCAAGGGCACGTCTGCAGCACTGAAAGAGGTCTATGCCGACCGTATTATTATCACTAACGCTGGCCGTTACGAGACGTTAATGCTCGATGGCTTAGTGTACACCAGCCAAAGCCCAGCTAATCAACAGTTACAACAGGCTAAGACCAATAAGGCTGGCTCGGCAGTGAGCCGTGTCGATCAACGTAAAAATGCTGAAATCTCCCAAGAACTCGCGCAATCCCGCACCGAATTATTAGCTGACCCCAGTAAGATCACCGATTACATTGCCATTTCACCCGTGAGACAAGGTGATTCTGTGGCGGGCTATCGTTTGAATCAGGGTAAAGACGCCAATTTATTTAAGCAGGCGGGTTTAAAAGCCAATGATTTAGCCAAATCGATTAATGGATACGACTTGACGGTCATGAGTCAGGCGTTAGAAATGATGAGCCAATTACCCGAGTTAACCGAAGTGTCTATTATGGTTGAGCGGGAAGGACAATTGGTTGAAATCATGTTTAGTTTGCCGCAATAACACGCGTTAGAGGAAAGAAAAAGAATGAATAACAAAAGGATTCGACGCAAGCTGATTGCAGGGGTTGTAGCGGGTGCTGCCATGTTCTCCTCCCAATTTGCTTGGTCTGAACAGTATGCGGCCAACTTTAAAGGCACGGATATTCAAGAATTTATCAATATCGTTGGTAAAAACCTGAATAAGACCATCATAGTTGACCCGACCATTCGTGGCAAAATCAACGTTCGCAGTTATGATCTGTTGAACGATGAACAGTATTACCAGTTTTTCCTCAACGTGTTACAAGTTTACGGTTATGCCATCGTCGAGATGGAAAATAACGTCATTAAAGTCATTAAAGACAAAGATGCTAAAACCGCCGCAATTCGCGTCGCGAACGACAGCAACCCCGGCCTTGGTGATGAAATGGTGACGCGTATCGTGGCGCTGTACAACACTGAGGCTAAGCAATTAGCGCCATTATTGCGTCAACTTAATGATAATGCGGGTGGCGGCAACGTCGTGAACTACGACCCCTCCAATGTGTTGATGTTGTCTGGCCGTGCTGCTGTCGTGAACAAGTTAGTCGAAATAATCCGTCGAGTCGACAAGCAAGGCGATACCTCGGTGCAAGTGGTACCGTTAGAATTCGCCTCTGCGGGTGAAATGGTGCGCATTATCGATACGCTGTACCGATCAACGGCTAACCAAGCACAATTGCCCGGTCAAGCGCCGAAAGTGGTTGCTGATGAACGTATCAATGCTGTGATTGTGAGCGGTGATGAGAAGAGTCGCCAACGTGTGGTTCAACTCATTCATCGTCTCGATGCTGAGCAAGCTAACACAGGTAACACTAAGGTCCGTTATCTACGTTATGCCAAAGCCGCGGATTTAGTTGAAGTGCTGACCGGTTTTGCGAAAAAGCTAGAGGGCCAAAAAGACCCCAGTGCTCAAGCCGCAGGTGGTAAGCGCCGTAATGAAATCAATATCATGGCCCATACTGAAACCAACGCCTTAGTGATCAGTGCTGAACCCGATCAAATGCGCACCATTGAGAGCGTGATTAATCAGCTCGATATTCGCCGTGCTCAAGTGTTAGTTGAGGCCATTATCGTCGAAATCGCTGAAGGCGATAACGTCGGTTTTGGTGTGCAATGGGGGACAACTGCGGGTGGTTTAACGCAATTTAATAATCTAGGCCCCACCATCGGCGAGATTGGTGCAGGGATATGGCAAGCAGATGGGGAAAAAGGCTCATCAGTTACGACTATTGACCCCAATACAGGCCAGCCTATCATCACCACTAACCCAGATAAGCGCGGAGATGTGACTTTACTCGCTCAAGCCTTAGGCAAAGTGAACGGTATGGCGTGGGGTGTGGCCATGGGCGACTTTGGTGCGTTAATTCAAGCCGTGTCGAGCGACACTAACTCAAACGTACTGGCAACGCCTTCTATTACGACCTTAGATAATCAAGAAGCCTCGTTTATTGTCGGTGACGAAGTACCTATTCTGACAGGGTCTACCGCTAGCTCAAATAACAGCAACCCATTCCAGACGGTTGAACGTAAAGAGGTGGGCGTAAAGTTAAAGGTGGTGCCGCAGATCAACGAAGGCAATGCGGTTAAGTTGACCATTGAACAGGAAGTCTCGGGGGTTAACGGGAATACCGGTGTGGATATTTCCTTCGCGACGCGTCGGTTAACCACCACAGTGATGGCCGATTCTGGTCAAATTGTGGTACTGGGTGGTTTGATCAACGAAGAAGTACAAGAAAGCATACAAAAAGTCCCCTTCTTGGGTGATATCCCGATTCTTGGACACTTATTTAAATCTTCTTCGAGCAAAAAGACCAAGAAAAACCTGATGATCTTTATCAAGCCAACCATTATCCGTGATGGCATCACAATGGAAGGGATTGCTGGGCGTAAATATAACTATTTCAGAGCATTACAACTTGAGCAGCAAGAGCGTGGCGTGAACTTAATGCCAAACACCCAAGTGCCTGTGCTCGAAGAATGGAATCAGTCTGAGTATTTACCACCTGAAGTAAACGCGATTTTAGAGCGTTATAAATCAGGTAAAGGCTTAGATACCCAGATGCGCAAAACAGATTCTACGCTCAAAACGCTCGATGAAAACAAAAGCAAAGACCAAATCAATGAGTGAAATTCAACTATCCCAAGTCGAAGATCTTAACCAAGTCTCCAATGATGTCGGTTTTGACGCCGAAGGTGATGAGGTATTTCGCTCGAGCAGTAAAGAGCGCTTACCTTTTGCTTTTGCACATCGCCACGATGTGGTGCTGGCGCTGGGTGAAACGGGCGAGTTAAGCTTATTCTATACCAGCAAAACACCGTTAACCGCCATGCTTGAAGCACGGCGTTATTCGGGTGTCGATTTGCCCTTGGTTAAGCTCGAAGTGGCAAAGTTTGAGGCCAAACTCACTCAAGCGTATCAGGCGAACTCGTCTGACGCGCAGCAGTTGATGGAAGACATAGGCAACGAGATGGATTTATTCACCCTTGCCGAAGAGCTGCCGCAGACCGAAGACTTACTTGAAGGTGATGATGATGCGCCTATCATCAAACTGATTAATGCCCTGTTATCTGAAGCGATTAAAGAAGAAGCATCGGATATCCATATCGAAACCTACGAGAAACAGCTTGTAGTGCGTTTCCGTATCGATGGTGTGCTTAAGGAAGTTCTCAAGCCAAACCGTAAACTGTCGTCGCTGTTAGTGTCGCGGATTAAGGTGATGGCTCGCCTCGATATCGCCGAAAAACGGGTGCCACAGGATGGCCGTATTTCGCTGCGTATCGCAGGTCGTGCGGTCGATGTGCGGGTATCGACCATGCCATCGAGCCACGGCGAACGTGTTGTGCTGCGTCTGCTGGATAAAAATACCGGCAACCTCGATTTAGAGCAATTGGGGATGACAGACAGTATTCGGGTTAAGTTTGAAGATCTTATTCGTCGCCCTCACGGTATCATTTTGGTGACGGGCCCAACGGGCTCGGGTAAAAGTACCACCTTGTATGCAGGTTTGACGGAGATCAACTCCAAAGACACCAACATACTCACAGTGGAAGACCCTATCGAATACGAGTTAGACGGTATCGGTCAGACCCAAGTTAACACTAAGGCCGACATGACCTTCGCCCGTGGTCTGCGCGCGATTTTGCGTCAAGATCCCGATGTCGTGATGATAGGTGAGATCCGAGATCTGGAAACCGCGCAAATTGCGGTGCAAGCGTCACTCACAGGTCACATGGTGATTTCAACTTTGCATACCAACACAGCCTCCGGCGCGATTACACGTTTGCAAGACATGGGCGTAGAGCCTTTCCTCGTGTCTTCAAGTTTACTTGGCGTGTTGGCTCAACGCTTGATCCGAACCCTTTGTCCAAAATGTAAAATCGAGCATGTGCCCGATGCGCGTGAGCGAGAACTGCTGGGCATAGCCGCCGATGACGACAGAGGTATTTTCCGTGCCAATGGCTGTAAATCCTGTGGTAACAATGGCTACCGTGGTCGAACCGGTATTCATGAGTTATTAATGGTTGACGATAATGTGCGCGAATTAATCCATGGCGGCCGCGGTGAGTTAGCGATCGAAAAGTATATTCGTCAGTCTGTGCCGAGCATTCGTCACGATGGCATGAGCAAAGTGCTTGCGGGCATCACCACTCTCGAAGAAGTGCTACGTGTGACTCGCGAGGAGTAATTTATGCCAGCATTTGAATATAAGGCACTGGATGCCAAGGGAAAGCAGCTTAAGGGCGTGATTGAGGCGGATACCGCCAGACACGCCCGCAGCCAACTGCGCGATCAGCGCATGATGCCCTTGGAAATACTGCCAGTTACTGAAAAAGAAGCCAAAGCCAAGAGCAGCAGTTTTTCGTTGTTCAAACGGGGTATCTCCGTCGCTGAATTAGCGTTGATCACCCGCCAAATTGCGACCTTAGTGGCCGCGGGGTTACCGATTGAAGAATCCCTTAAAGCTGTAGGTCAGCAGTGTGAGAAAGATCGTCTCGCGAGCATGATTATGGCGGTACGCTCGCGGGTGGTGGAAGGTTATAGTCTGGCCGATTCCTTGGCTGAATTTCCGCATATTTTCGATGATTTATACCGTGCCATGGTGGCCTCGGGTGAAAAGTCCGGTCACTTAGAAGTGGTGCTTAATCGGTTAGCGGATTACACCGAGCGCCGTCAACAGCTTAAATCTAAGCTGACCCAAGCCATGATTTATCCCGCGGTTTTGACGACAGTGGCAATCGGGGTGATTTCAATCCTGCTAGCAGCGGTGGTGCCTAAAGTGGTCGGCCAATTTGAGCACATGGGCGCTGAGCTTCCCGCCTCGACCCGATTTTTGATCTTGGCCTCTGACTTTGTTCAAAACTATGGTGTGTTTGTGGTCATCGCCTTAGTGCTGCTGTTCGTCCTGTTTCGGCGCATGTTAACGTCACCTGCGTTTAGGATGAAGTACGATAATTTTTTATTGAGCATGCCAGTTGTTGGCCGTGTGAGTAAGGGGTTAAATACGGCGCGGTTTGCGCGGACCTTAAGTATTTTATCAGCCAGTTCAGTGCCTTTGCTCGATGGTATGCGTATCGCTAGCGAAGTGTTGCAGAATATGCGAGTGCGGGCGGCAGTTGACGATGCGACCGCGCGCGTGCGAGAAGGAACGAGCTTAGGTACAGCGTTGACGAATACTAAGTTGTTTCCGGCAATGATGTTATACATGATTGCCTCGGGCGAAAAGAGTGGTCAGCTTGAGCAAATGTTAGAACGCGCGGCTGATAACCAAGACAGGGAATTTGAGGGTAACGTCAACATCGCGCTGGGTGTATTTGAACCTATGCTGGTGGTCAGTATGGCGTGTATCGTGCTTTTTATCGTGATGGCCATTTTGCAGCCCATCTTAGCGCTGAATAACTTAATTAGCGGTTAATGTATGAATGATGGCCAAGTCGATTGGCATCGCATTTTTTAGGAGAAGTAGTTGATGCAAATGAATAAGAAACAGCAAGGTTTTACCTTACTCGAAGTCATGGTCGTTAT
>JBOFUF010000492.1:0-3107 GCA_051652445.1 Shewanella sp. | reverse complement strand
ACTGTCATCGTTGAGGACTGGAAAGTGATATTGATGCTCATTCATAAAACGCTGGATGTCACTGTCTGTGCCGGAGGCGACCGCCACTGAAATAACCCGATTTGATTTACTCACGCTCTCAACCATAGGCGATGTGACGCGGCATGCTGGACACCAGGTTCCCCAAAAATACACTAAGGTTGGCACTGTGCTGAGGGGCGTGTCGCCTGCGGAAATCTGTTGCGAGGCTAAGGTCCAGTCACGACCATCAATCGCTATTCCTGATAATGTGGGCGCTTGACCCGTAATCATGTCTTTTTGTAGATATGCACTGACGCCATAAAGCACCGCCGCTATCAAGATCAGATCTCGCGATTGCGTTAACCAAAATACGCGGCTACGCAGGCGCTGTCGCCAATGCTGCTTTGTCTTGGTCTCGAATGGGGGAGGCGTTGAATTTGACATTAAAGCCTATTGTTGCGTTAAATATTCGACAGGTGTTTTACGGCTCCAAATGCGGCTGTAAGCCATGAGCTGTGGATAAAAAGTGCGAAATGCGGTTTCGATTTCAATCTGCATTTTATTGACAACTTTATGCACATCTTTAAACAGTACGGCTTGCGGATGCTGGTTTGCGACCTGTGCTAAGGCCTGTTGTAAGCCTTGTTCGGTTGCGTAACTGCCAAGCCAGTCTGCGCTGCGCATTATGGGTAATAATTTAAACAGTGCCGCGGGATGGTATGTGTCAACGCCTAGGGCAGCGTAAGTGTCTAAAGCGTCATAGGCTTTATGACTAAATTCATCCAAGGGTTGGTGATGATATTCTTCCCAATAGTAAGCTAAATAGTGATCGAAACTCACCGCCATCAGTTCTGCCGCTATGCTTTTTAAGGGGGCAGGGAAGGCCTCCATTAACTCTATGGTGAGTTCGTGGCTGGCGCAAAGGGTATTAACCTCTTGGTTTAGCCATAACGCTTGGCGTAATTCAACGGGAGCGAGTGCAATTGGCGCGTGAATATAATTACCTGCGACATGAGCGGCAAGGTGAGTTTTACTGATGTCGGCAAGATGTAAGTGCGTAAGAAAGTTCATATTTTGTGCTTGGTTAACCACGTCGGTTCACGGTATCACGCAAAAGTGCGCTTAGGAAAGCGCTGAAGCCCAAAATAGCGTATTTTTTCATTTTTCGATGGCGTATTTTATGTGTTGCAAATCCTCCTCGCCAAGCTAAACATGAATGTAGTCATGTAATTTTGTTAAAAGTATATTTTAATCAATAGCCTGCTTAGTTTTATGGATGGTGTGGAACGGGTTCTCTAAAGTGCTCGGTAAAGACGAGCAGCGTAAGCGCAACCAAGTGCAGATAAACATTCCTTTTGAACAACCCCGTTTCCGCATGGATGATTGTAGTCGTTCAAGACGTAAATTCGGTGCCGATGATAATCAGCATCGAGATAGCATCACATCGGCGGAACCGGAACTGAAACCAGAGCCAGAACGAGACGTTGTTAATAAGTCACCTTGATCTTATCGGCCTCTAACCATAGACTAGCCGCCGTTCTAAGCTATCTTGAGGCCAATATGCGCGTAGCAGACTTTTCTTTCGATCTTCCCGATGAGCTGATCGCTCGTTATCCTATGGCGCAGCGTAATGCATCACGCCTGTTAACGTTAGACGGCAATTCTGGGATATTAGGCGATAAACAGTTTACCGATCTGTTGGGAATGATTAATTCCGGCGATTTAATGGTGTTCAACAATACGCGCGTGATCCCTGCGCGTATGTTTGGCCAAAAGGCGAGCGGTGGTAAGTTAGAGATTTTAGTGGAGCGGATGCTGGATGATAAGCGCGTCTTAGCCCATGTGCGCAGTTCTAAATCCCCTAAAGTGGATTCGTTAATCCATCTCGATGGTGGCTATCAAATGAAGATGGTCGCCCGTCACGAGACCTTGTTCGAACTTGAGTTGTTATCCGAGTTGACCATCTTAGATGTACTCGAAGCTGTGGGTCACATGCCGTTGCCACCTTATATCGATAGACCCGATGAAGACGCTGACAAAGAGCGTTATCAAACCGTGTATAACCAAAATCCAGGTGCGGTAGCGGCGCCAACGGCGGGTTTACATTTTGACGATGCGATGCTCGCTGCGTTAACAGCCAAAGGGGTGAATATTGCGTTTGTCACCTTGCATGTGGGCGCTGGCACATTTCAACCTGTGCGTGTCGATACCATTCTTGAACACAAAATGCATTCTGAGTGGGCGAACGTGCCGCAGGATGTCATCGATTTAATTGCCCAAACTAAAGCCGCAGGTAAGCGTGTGGTTGCTGTGGGAACGACATCAGTACGCTCCTTAGAAAGTGCAGCGCGTGCAAGCCTTGGTGAACTCAGCGCTTTTAGTGGTGATACCGATATTTTTATTTATCCCGGTTATCAATTCCAAGTGGTTGATGCCATGGTGACCAATTTTCATCTCCCCGAATCGACCCTGATCATGTTAGTGAGTGCTTTTGCCGGTTTCGAGTCAGTGATGAATGCGTATCAACATGCTATCACGCAAAAATATCGCTTCTTTAGCTATGGCGATGCCATGTTTGTGACGAAAAAAGCCCCCTAGACGAAGATTTTGTTTTAAAATAGCCGCCCAGCGTGAGTGTGGGTGGCAAGTTTTTGGGTTAAAAGGTTGAACCTTTTAACGCTATCCCTATCGTATTGTTAATCTAAATGGCAACCGCCATTAAAATGTAGTCAGACTGTTTTTCTGGCGAGGTGAATGATGAAATTTGAATTAGATACTACCGACGGGCGTGCACGCCGTGGCCGGTTGATTTTTGATCGTGGTACCGTCGAAACCCCAGCATTTATGCCTGTTGGAACCTACGGCACAGTGAAAGGCATGACACCAGAAGAAGTACGAGCCACTGGCGCGGATATTTTGCTCGGTAACACCTTTCACTTATGGTTGCGCCCAGGTGAAGAAATCATGCGTAAGCACGGTGACTTGCATGACTTTATGAATTGGCAACGTCCTATTTTAACTGACTCGGGTGGTTTCCAAGTCTTTAGTCTTGGTGATATTCGTAAAATCACCGAAGAAGGTGTGCATTTCCGTTCACCCATCAATGG
>JBOFUF010000491.1:0-6777 GCA_051652445.1 Shewanella sp. | reverse complement strand
TAGTCAAAGATACCTTCAACAGAATCGGTATAGGCGGTGATTTTCAGCCAACCTTTAATGCCATGACAGGAGCCTAATTTCCCCAGTACGACTGGCTGTTGGTTACTGCTCATCAATCTATACCTTAACGCTATTAAGCAGTTGCTTTACGAGCGTCTTTGATCAGCTTTGCTACACGGTCTGTAGCAGCTGCACCGTTAGAAACCCAGTGCTCAACGCGCGCTAGATCTAAACGTAATGTTTCTTCTTGGCCACGGGCCAATGGGTTGAAGAAACCAACACGCTCGATGAAACGACCGTCACGAGCGTTACGGCTATCAGCAACAACGATGTTGTAAAATGGACGCTTTTTTGCGCCGCCACGAGCTAAACGAATGGTAACCATGCGTTTTCAATCCTCTAATGATTTGCTTGAAGCAAAAATAAAAACTGGAACCCCGTGTTCGCAAAGAGTTCCAGATAGAAAGCCGGAGGATTTTACCTGACTTTCCAACGAATGCAACCAAAGATGGCGATTATTACACCTGCGTCCTCAGTAAACGATTCATTGTTGTCAGAGTCAACCGACTGATAACGTGTTACGTTTAACTAAAAAATGTTTGATTAACGTCCCGGAAATTTCATTCCTGGCGGCATCATGCCACGCATGCCGCGCATCATTTTTTGCATGCCGCCCTTGGCAGACATTTTTTTCATCATCTTTTGCATTTGCGTAAACTGTTTCAACAAACGATTTACATCTTGAATTTGCGTGCCAGAACCCGCCGCAATACGACGCTTGCGTGAGCCCTTGATTAAATCAGGGTTCTTACGCTCTTTGGACGTCATCGAATTAATGATGGCTTCCATTTGGCCTGTCATCTTGCCGTCTTGGATTTGCGCTAAGGCTTCTGGGGGCAATTGACCGACACCGGGCAGTTTTTCCAGCATATTCATCATGCCGCCCATGTTTTTCATTTGTTGTAACTGCTCACGGAAATCTTCTAAATCGAAACTGCCACCTTGCTTCACTTTCGAAGCGAGCTTCATGGCCTTTTCTTTATCAACACCACGCTCAACTTCTTCAATAAGCGATAACACATCGCCCATTCCCAAGATGCGTGAGGCAATACGGTCTGGATGGAATGGCTCTAACGCATCGGTTTTTTCACCCACACCGAGGAATTTAATCGGCTTGCCAGTAATGTGGCGAATCGATAACGCCGCACCACCACGGGCATCACCGTCGACTTTGGTTAAGATAACCCCTGTCAATGGTAACGCTTCATTGAACGCTTTTGCTGTGTTTGCCGCATCTTGACCTGTCATAGCATCAACAACGAACAAGGTTTCGATAGGCTTAACCGCTGCGTGTAAGCTTTTGATCTCGTCCATCATAGCTTCGTCGACATGCAGACGACCTGCAGTATCGAGGATCACCACATCAATGAACTTTAATTTAGCGTGGGCAATTGCCGCTTTCGCAATGTCGATTGGCTTTTGGCTGACGTCCGATGGAAAAAACTCCACCGCGACTTCTTGCGCGAGCGTCTCAAGCTGTTTAATCGCCGCGGGACGATAAACGTCAGCACTGACGACTAATACTGATTTTTTATGGCGTTCACGTAAAAATTTACCCAGTTTTGCCACACTGGTGGTTTTACCCGCACCTTGTAGACCCGCCATCATAATCACTGCGGGTGGCAAAGTGGCCAAATCTAAGGCTTCATTCGCCTCACCCATGGATTTTTCAAGTTCGCTTTGAACGATCTTAATGAAGGCTTGGCCTGGACTTAAGCTTTTAGAGACTTCTTGGCCAACGGCACGTTCTTTTACATTATTAACGAATTCGCGCACCACAGGCAGGGCAACATCGGCCTCCAGCAGTGCCATACGCACTTCGCGCAGGGTTTCCTTAACGTTTTCTTCAGTTAAGCGACCACGGCCACTGATATTTTTCAGTGTGCGTGACAGTCTGTCGGTTAGGTTCTCAAACATCGTCCTGTTCTATACCTTTAAGAATCTCGATTGATGGGCTGTATTATAACGATGCATGCGCATTATGCTACTGCTGCACCCATCTTGATTGTGGTTAAGTGTTTTACTTGCGCTAGGTCATACTTTATTGCCGTCGATACACTATTTGACCCTAACAATAAGAATCTGCAAAATTTTGCAACTCATGTCACTGCCCATTTGCCGGCAGCTCATGTTATTCTAGAGAAAGTATTGATCTGTATGCCTGTTTTAAGGCACCTTTAACTACACAAATAGGTTAATTATCCATGGTCATCTTTTCTGCCTCAGCCATGTTTTTTTATTGCATCGCATTGGCACTAGTAACGAGTCGATTGTTTCACCCAGACGGACCTAATCGCCGTGCTGTTGCAGGTTTTGCAGCCATTGCAGTTATTCTGCACGCCGCCGCATTATCACAAGTCATTTTCACTACCGATGGCCAAAACTTTAGCCTCACGAACGTGATTTCCTTAGTGAACTGGATCATCGCCTTTACTTTTACGGTGTTAATGTTCAGGCTGAAGGTTATCGTCGTTGTGCCCGTGGTTTACGCTTGTTCAGTACTCTCGGTCGCGCTACTTTGGTTATTGCCACCCGAATCCATGTTTCATTTTGAACTGTACCCTGAAATATTAGCTCATGTGATCCTATCTCTAATGGCCTACAGTGCCTTGATGATTGCTGCCCTATATGCCATACAGCTGGCCATGATCCAAAATAAGCTGAAGAAAAAACAATTTATGTTAAGCCCTGTTATTCCGCCGTTGATGACAGTTGAAAAACAACTTTATCATTTAGTGATTATCGGTGTTATTTTACTCAGCTTGTCACTCGCCACGGGCTTTATCTTCCTTGAAGACATGTTCGCCGACGGTAAAGGTCATAAAGCTATTTTGTCTATCATGGCTTGGTTCGTATATGTGACTATGCTGTGGCAACAATATTGGGTTGGCTGTAAAATTCGTACTGCTGTCATTTACACTCTCACTGGCGCAACCTTGCTATCACTCGCATATTTTGGCGCGCGGATTGTCAAAGAGTTAATCCTCAGCTAAAAAGATAAGTCGGCAAAGACCTTTGTCGACTTGATTATTTCTGTAAGCACATGCATTAATCTTAGTTTACTGCCATATTGGAGCCTTTTTTGGACGCTATATCGACCAGCGCACTCCTGATTATTTTACTCGTTCTCATCCTATTCTCAGCCTATTTTTCAGGCTCAGAAACCGCCATGATGACGCTCAATCGTTACCGTCTTCGCCACTTAGCCAGCAATGGCCATAAAGGGGCGATGAGAGCCTTGAAACTACTTGAGCGTCCTGACCGTTTAATTGGTTTGATCTTAATTGGCAATAACTTAGTCAATATTTTAGCATCGGCTATTGCGACCATCATTGGGATACGCCTTTGGGGAGACATCGGAGTCGCGATAGCGACAGGGGCGCTCACGTTAGTGATATTGGTTTTTGGTGAAGTAACCCCTAAAACTATTGCCGCCTTAAATCCAGAACGCATCGCCTTCCCATCCAGCTTACTACTACGTGGTTTATTGGTCCCGCTCGCTCCTCTCGTAAAAATGGTTAACTTAATCACGGCAGGATTTTTACGTTTAATGGGTCTAAACACCGTTGGCACTAGTGATGCCTTAAGCCAAGAAGAATTGCGTACAGTCGTACATGAAGCTGGCGCACTCATCCCCCAACGTCACCAAGAAATGCTGCTATCCATCTTAGATTTAGAAAAAGTGACTGTCGAAGATATCATGGTGCCGCGCTCAGATATCTATGGAATTAATGTTAATGATGAGTTTAAAGTCATCAATCGACTGGTGATCCAGAGCCCTCATACCCGAGTGTTAGTGTATCGCGATAATATTGACGATGCGGTCGGGTTTATTCATTTACGTGACGCCCTGCGCTTGCAATCGAAAAAACAATTTAGTAAATCCTCTTTGTTACGTGCAGTCAAAGAACTGTATTTCATTCCTGAAGGTACGCCACTCAATGTGCAACTCGCTAACTTCCAACAAAATAAAGAGCGCATCGGCATAGTGGTTGATGAATATGGTGATATTCAAGGTCTAGTCACACTCGAAGATATTCTCGAAGAGATTGTCGGTGATTTCACCACTTCAATGTTAACTACGCCGAGCGAAGATATACAACTGCAGCAGGATGGCAGCTATTTAGTCGATGCGGGCATCACTATTCGCGATTTAAACAAAGAAATGAAGTGGAATTTCCCTACCGACGGGCCGAAAACGCTTAACGGTCTTATTCTGGAATACCTAGAGGAAATTCCATCTGCGAATACTAGTTTACGTTTAGCAGGTTATCCATTAGAAATAATCGATGTGGCTGAGAATATGATTAATACAGTGCGAATTATCCCTCTGCATTATCATCCCCCTCGCGCCTAATACCGCTATCCAACGGATGACTTCGGCTGAGTTATAAATAACTATTATTTTCAACCCAGCCGACGAAGCAAGCCAATCTATGTCCCTTTACTCGCTTCAAGCGCACGACGCTTTTCAATTGCTATTGGTGTTATCTGCGCATTCAGCGCCTTTTCTAAGCCCAACATAAAATACACTTCCGCCATCAAGAAAAATGGCCCAATTAATAACTGATTTAAGTCATCCACAAAGGCAGGCTTGGCTTTTTCATATTGATGGCCAATTAGCTGGAACACCCAGCCCACCACAAATACCCCTAAGGCAAGCCAAGTTGCACCAGCGATATGCGCCGCCCACTCAGTCGTGAGCAGCACAGGTACCATGAATAATATGAGCCCCATTGAAAGCCTCAAGTGTAAACGGACATAATAGGCCAACACGACTATACCGACTATCACTGCTAGACTGGCCTCCCCCAGACTACCCAGCGGAATACGCACAGTGGCCAGCAACAGGAAAGCAGACCAAATAATCAGTGGGATGCCAATAAAATGGGTCTGAATATTACGCTGATTTAAATGCACACTTTTGTAGGTCGATAACTGCTCTGCGGCGGATTTCATTTCGGGTTCCTCTTCATTTGCCCCTGCTTTTGTCTGCGCCAATTGAGAGACGCGAAAGCCATAAACTAGCGTAAAATAATTGAGCTGAACAGTAAAAGTAAATAAATTGTTGCATTCACTGATTTTGCATTTATTTAGATACCCATCCAGAAATGAAAAAAGGAACCCTAAGGTTCCTTTTTTACCACCAACAGACGCAAACTCGGGTTTATTGAGACTCTATGATTACCGTCGCAATCGCATAGGATTTTTCATCGGCAATAGAGATATGCCCCACTGCTGCCTTAAGTTGCTGTAAGCGCGCTAAAGCGCCATCTGTAAAGTGAATCGTCGGTGCACCAGCCTCATTGTTGCCAATGTGAATATGCTGAAACGACACGCCGCGGCCAATACCCGTACCGAGGGCTTTGGCGGCGGCTTCTTTTGCAGCAAAACGCTTAGCAAGATAACGACTCGGCTGACTATGGGCCGTATAAATGGCCAACTCAGCCTCGGTCAGCACACGTTTAGCGAGCTTATCGCCTGCGCGCGCCACATGCGCCTGAATCCGCTCAATCTCGACGATATCAGTGCCTAGGCCGACAATCGCCATTATTCGCCCCGACGACCTTCAAGCATTAACACTTTCATGTCTTTCACTGCTGTCGCCAAACCGTCAATGGCGGCACGTGCGACAATCGCGTGACCGATATTGAGTTCATATAACTCAGGAATCGCCGCGATGGGTTTCACATTGTGATAATGCAAACCATGGCCTGCATTCACCACTAGGCCTTTGCCGTGGGCGTATTTTGCCATTTCGCTAATACGCGCTAATTCAGTGGCTTCTTCTGCTTCCGTTTTAGCATCGGCATAACAGCCCGTGTGGATTTCGATTAGCGGTGCGCCAGAGGCAACGGCGGCATCAATTTGGGTTTTATCGGCATCGATAAATAAGGAGACTTGGATACCCTCGGCGGCTAAACGAGTGACTGCTGCAGTGATCTTGTCTAACTGCCCCGCCACATCTAAACCGCCTTCGGTGGTCACTTCTTGGCGCTTTTCTGGCACTAAACAGACATAGGTCGGCTTAATGTCACAGGCGATGTTAAGCATCTCTTCGGTGACGGCACATTCGAAATTCATGCGGGTTTTCAATGTTTTGGCCAGAAGATACACATCACGGTCTATGATGTGGCGTCTGTCTTCGCGTAAATGGATAGTGATGCCATCGGCGCCAGCATGTTCAGCAACAGCGGCTGCATGCACAGGATCGGGATAATGAGTGCCACGGGCTTGGCGCAGAGTAGCAATATGGTCGATATTCACACCCAATAAGATACGGCTCATCGGGAACTCCTTAATAATTAACACTGATATTGCGGCCCATTGTACTTAGGCTCACGCTAAAAAACACTGAACCTCACACAAAAACACTTATGTTTAGACTAAAAAAACAAGCACTAGCGCAAATTATTCCCATCAATCTTCGTTGGCATGGCAAAGCTCACGAACAATTGTCGACTCAACAAAGGTTTAGTCCCGAGTAATGGCGTTAACAATGACCGCATCAACAACTTAGCGCTCAAAAAATGTGCGTCGGTGAGCTGGTTATCGTTAAGCGCCGTCAACATGCCCCCTTGATAGGCATTGCGGGCACGGGAGTTGAGCACAAATTGAAAACCTAACTCAGGCACGAGCTGGTAATAATAGTCAGGCACGAGTGTTTCACCTTGAGTATCGCGGCTAAGAGAAGGCATAAAACCTAATTCCCGCAGC
>JBOFUF010000490.1:0-4770 GCA_051652445.1 Shewanella sp. | reverse complement strand
AATTAATACTCTTCCTTTAACAAAGCATAGAGGAACTCATCGCCCCACGTGCCCTTAAAGAAGATGTTTTTCACATAATGAGCTTCGCGCCTAAAGTGGAGTTTTTCGAGTAAGCGACAGCAGGCAAGATTTTGTGCATCGGTGATGGCAATGACTCTATGCTTATGCAGTTCAATAAAGAGGTAATCCAGCAATGCGCTGACGGCCTCAAAAGCGACATGTTTACCTTGATGTTCAGGCGCAATCGTAAAGCCAATTTCTACCTGCTGCTCATCAATAAAGTGCAGCGCCAGATCGCCAACTAATTGGGTTGGTGTAGTTCCCGACGCGCCACTGATAATCGCAAGCTGAAACCAAGTATCAACCGCACCAAATTGTGCATAATCCATCTTCTCGAACAACGCGGCTGCATCGCTATCGCTGTAATCCGTACAGCGTTGATACTTGGCGACCTTAGGGTCGGCTCGATAGGCGGTAAATGCCTCTAGAACCGCTTGCTGGAAGGGTCGAAGTACAAATTGTTCGGTCCTTAAACCGTTATTCACCACTTTATAAAGTGCTTTGCTTAGCGCCAACACCGATCCCATGTCAGATGTAATTACTGAAACAAGTCAACCTGTTACACCATAAGCGAAAGCGTTAAACTCAGCGTTTACCTTTAAACTCTTTGGCGCTGTGCTTATTAATGCTACGTCGATTTGCCTGTTTGTCCCGCGGTGCTCGCTTACGCTCAACCTTGCCACCTGCAACGTCATCAGTCGTTTTCTCACTCGGCTTATCCGTTACCGGAAAGTCCGCCAATAATGCCAGCGGTAACTCCCGCTCAGTTAAACTGCGGATCGCCGTTAACGTTGCCATTTCACCGTGGCACACAAGGGAAATCGCCAGCCCTTTTTCGCCCGCGCGCGCGGTGCGGCCAATGCGGTGCACGTACACAGGCGCACTCATGGGCAAATCCAAATTGATAACGACAGGCAAGGCATCAACATGAATGCCGCGCGCCATTAAATCTGTCGCCACTAACACTTGGATACGATTAGCTTTAAAGTCAGCCAAGGTTTGGCTGCGCACGGTTTGATCTTTTTCACCGTGCAGCGCGGCCACTTTCATCCCCGCTTTGGCGAGCCGTTTAGCGACGGCATCGGCATCATCGCGGGCGCTGATAAACACCAACACCTGCGGCCATTGATACTGTTTTAACAGGGCAATCAATGCCTGTGCTTTACTGCCCTTGTTGACTAAATAGAGCTGTTCTTCGATTTCACCAGCCACGGAATTCACCTTGTGGGCTTCGACCCGTAACGGATCATTCACCAGCAGTTTGCCGGCCAACGCATCCAAAGCCTCGGGCAGCGTGGCAGAAAACAACACGGTTTGCTTAAGCTTAGGCATAAATGCCATCATCTTTTGCACATCAGGCCAAAACCCCATTTCTAACAGGCGGTCAGCTTCATCCAGCACAAGATGTTTTATCGAATCGAGGCTGACATGGGACTGCTTGCATAAGTCCAGTAAACGTCCAGGGGTTGCCACTAACACCTGCGGCTTGGCTGCAAGTTCGGCTAATTGGTCTTCCAACGCAACACCACCACAAAGAGTCAGGACTTTCAAAGGCGTTGATGTGGAGAGCTGACTCGCCACTGTTTGCAGCGCCTCAGTCACTTGCAGCGCTAATTCCCGTGTAGGCACCAGCACTAACGCCCGCGCATTTTGGCGCAGTACAGACCGAGTACCCTGCAACTGTGTCTGCTGTTGCAACAACAGTTGTTGTAACAGTGGCAAACCAAAGGCTAAGGTTTTCCCGCTGCCGGTTTGTGCTAAGGCTAACAAATCCCGTCCAGCAAGAATGGCCGGAATCGCCAATTGCTGTACCGTTGTCGGATGTTTAAGTGTTACAGGCAAGGCCTTAAGTAACGCCGAATTTAAGCCAAGCTCAGCAAACGTTAACGACTCAGGGGAAGAGGAAAGCTCTGGAAAGGTCATCACAGCACCGATAAAAACATGGGAGCGAAAGTTTACTGAGAGTTAGCGGCAAATACCAATGTTGTTTCGGCTGTTGCTGAAGCTTTGGATAATTGGCGCCAGCATTTGCATTAACGCGTATATCCCCTGACGGCCGAGCATCACTCAACTTCTAAACCTCATTTGGATTTCCTAATCGAAACAAACCTCAAGGCCATGAGTCTTCTCCAATTATTTCCAATTAAAAGCAATAACCTACAGTGAACAGCCGTATTATTCTCGCTTGTGAGTCAAGCAAACTAGCTTAACAGCGTTACGTTAATTCATCTTTACCAAAAGATGTAAAGTTAACCCATGTGATGGCAAGGTGTATTTTACCCCACAGGTTTTAGGCTAGCTTATGGTAGAATCCGCCATCAGCTTGATGAATGTGCAACACAACTCATTTGTTTAACTGAGGTAGTGGAACACTACCGTGATTAACTCATGAGGAGAAAAGATATGAGCAAGTTAAATGCAGAAGAACGTAAAGCCCGCGATAACGCCCGTTTCTCACAACGCGTTGATGAGCGCCGAGTTAAAGGCGAAGATGTCGTCGCCTATGCGCTGGCCAATCAGCTTGCGTTTAAATTTCTGACTAAACCCGAGAAACACGCATTTAAGGAAAGACAAGCTGCGCTTGAAGAAGAAGCCAAGCTTAAAAAGCAGCAAGCGTTTCAGCTTAAAACCGAACAAGAGTTAGAGAAAGTCGAAGCCGCATTTACTGAATAATATAAGATCGTATTAACGTTAAACCTGTGGGTGTAAAGCTTGGCTAACAGCTTTACCCCTGCCTCGCTCTTGGCATTCACGCATCGCCCCATCAACCGCTTATCGACTGTATTGATGGTTACATGTCTGTTGAGGAGAGGTGAGGTAAGCCAAGCATCCGAGGCAATCCCGCACTCATTAGGCCATGTTGACCATTGATTATCCAGAGAATACTCCGCCAGTTCCAACAGTAAACTGGGCAGGCAGTCGTATTCCGTCAAGTAAATATCCTCGTATTTCACAGTGCGCCATAAACGCTCTACAAAAATAGTGTCCAGCGCGCGTCCACGTCTATCTGCTGGTGTTGGGGCCTAGCGCCATGCCTGCCAACCCCAGTATCCGCATCAACCGTTGCACGTACTTGCGGTTCACTTTGTGGCCAAGGCCACACAAATATACCCGTATTTTCCGTGAGCCAAAAAAAGGGTGGCGCGTGTATTCTTCGTCAATCAGTTGCAAAAAAGTTGCTCGCGGGTATCGACTTCACACTGAATACGCCTTTGTTTTTGCAGTTGATAATTCACCTAGCGGTTAATATTCAACAAAACACACTGCTTGGTGATCGCAATGGATTGACCCATTTCAATCCATTGCTGCCGTTCAGCTACTGGCTGATCCCAGACTTTTTTTGAGCCAATCAAGCTCCATGTTAAGTTGCCCCATTTTGGCGCAGTTCCGTTCAGGAACACTCTGTGCGTCAATCGGTTTGGGGCCGCGCTTGGTCTCGAACACATCACCCGCATTCGCCAGTAATTCTTTTTTCCACTGATTAACCAAGGTCGGATGAACGCCGCGCTGTTGCGCAATCGGGCTAATCGTTTTCAGCCCTTTGATGGCCTCCATCGCTACCTTTGCCTTTTGTGCACCACTGAAAGTTTTACGTTTATTTTCGCTCACTGCCAACCTCACTCTTTTGACAGGGCATATCTTAAATAGGTGTATGGATCTGTGATTCCACTATAAACCGCTTGTTGGCAGAGCCAGCGAACGGTTTTATTGATTTACACGCTGGTGCGACAGCCTACTTGGCTTTATTCGTAAAAGCAGACTACATTTTTTTATATCCGCATTCAGGCTCTTTGGATACGAATTTTATCCATACACTTAAAAAGAGTGACGTCGAAATACGCTGGTTGTCGTTTTTTTACCGCAGTCGTTTTTTACCGCAGTCGTTCTCTACCACAATCTAATGATGTTGATAATTTGATGAACACGCTTTTCTCAAGTTACCAGCCCTTGTTTGATGATGTTCAATTGTTTCTGGAGCTTTTATGCTAGGTATTAGATCAGGTCGCTATGGAAATCCTTTGTCATGGCGACTAAAACCCGCCCGTAAAAGTTCAGCCTTCAAATGGGGTTCAACACTGCTGCTGGCGCTCACGATGATGTTTAGTGTTTTAAGCTACGCAGCGTCCATTCCATCGAGTGTCACGATTGATTTTAATTCGTCCGGTTTCAGCAACGGCGCTGACCATGGGTCGCCAGTGTTCACTCAAGGTAATTTCACCATTACTTATAGTGGCGCCAACTGGACTCAACTTACCGCAAATGGAGCGGGTAATACCGCTAACTTATATGCGAACGGGGCTACTGGTATTCCCGATACCATCACCATTCAGACTACGTCCGGTGATGAGTTCGATTTCGTCCAGTTCTATGCCGGTGCTTTCGATGGTGGCTTTGCTTCAGTGGAGGGCTTTAGGGATAGCGTTTCGACGGGGACGCAAACCACGGGAACCGGCTTTGGTCAAACGAGTGGTGCTTTTACGGTCGGGCTCGATAGCATTTTTGATAATGTTGATCGAGTGGTCATCACTTCTAATGGCTCAGGTTTTAAAACTGTTTTTGATAGTTTTCTCTTTAATACCGCAACACTACCAGTACCAGCATCATTGAATAACGGCAAAATGAGAATCGGCAACGGTGCCGAAAACTCCATCAATACATCGGGCAACATGCAGCAACCGTTTTACTACAATTCGGACAGCACGAGTTGGC
>JBOFUF010000489.1:0-5519 GCA_051652445.1 Shewanella sp. | reverse complement strand
GAGGTTTTACGTTGCAGTAAATACACCTGACGATGATCGCTATTGTCAGAATGAGGCTCCGTCAGGCCGCCCGCATGCTGGTACGTTTTATCTATGCCCCACTGTTGCAGCCATTTATCGGGGTTCAAGGTGCTCGACTGGCGCTCACACAAAAAGTGCGCCATATCGAACCCTATGCCGCCGGCGCCAATCAAGGCCACCGTATTACCGACAGTCACTTCACCCGAGAGCACTTTTTGATAGTCGACCACCCGTGGGTCGTCAAAACCGGGTAAGACTAAATCACGCGGCACAACGCCTGAGGCGATGACCACTTCATCAAACTTTTCGCTCGCCAACACACTGGCATCGAGGCGAGTATTTAATCTAAGCTCCACCTTGTGCAGCTTAATTTGATTGATGAAATAACGGATCGTCTCGTTAAACTCTTCTTTCCCCGGGATTTTACGGGCGAGATTAAACTGACCGCCGACTTCAGATTTCGCTTCAAACAAAACAACGTCATGACCTCGCATAGCCGCATAGACTGAAAATGCCATGCCCGCAGGACCTGCACCCATCACCGCAATACGCTTTTTATTGGCTGTGGGTAAGAAATTGATTTCAGTTTCATAACAGGCGCGGGGATTGACTAAGCAAGTTGCGCGTTTGAGAGAAAAAGTATGATCAAGACAAGCTTGGTTACAGCCAATACAGGTATTGATAAGCTCGGGTGTATTGGCCGCCGCTTTATTGACAAACTCAGGATCGGCAAGGAAAGGCCGCGCCATCGACACCATGTCAGCTTGACCAGAGGCGATAATCTGCTCACCCATCTCAGGGGTGTTAATACGGTTAGTCGCAATTAAGGGCACAGAAACAGATTGTTTAAGCTTTTCAGTCACCCACGCAAAGGCGCCACGGGGCACACTGGTGGCAATGGTCGGTACGCGCGCTTCATGCCAGCCAATGCCGGTATTTAGAATGGACACGCCAGCTTGCGCTAACCACTGGGCCAGTTGCACCACTTCATCCCAAGTCGAGCCGTTATCCACCAGATCGAGCATAGATAAACGGAAGATAATGATAAAATCTTTACCCACTTTTTCCCGTATCGCGTTAACAATCTCAATCGGGAATTGCGCCCGTTTTTCAAACGCGCCGCCCCATTCATCGGTGCGACTGTTGGTACGCGCACTGACAAACTGATTAATCAAATAGCCTTCAGAGCCCATCACCTCGACACCATCGTAACCCGCTTTTTTAGCAAGGGCGGCGGAATTGGCGTAATCCTTAATGGTCGAGCGCACTTGACGACTGGACATGGCAGACGGCGTAAAAGGGGTGATGGGTGACTTAATCTTGCTTGGTGCTTGTGAAAAAGGATGATAACCATAACGGCCCGCATGCAAAATTTGCATACAAATTTTACCGCCAGCCTCATGTACCGCCTGGGTTACCACTCGGTGTTTCCCTACTTGCCAAGGAAAACTCAGCTGACAGGCATGGGGCGTAAGGCGGCCACGAAGATTAGGGGAAATACCGCCCGTCACAATTAACCCAACACCACCCAGAGCGCGTTCTTTATAAAACGCTGCCAGTTTCTCAAATCCGCCCTTTTCTTCTTCCAAACCAGTGTGCATTGAGCCCATAAGCACACGGTTTTTGAGCTGGGTAAATCCCAGATCTAAGGGTTCTAATAAATGGGGAAACGACATTCAAACATCCTTTTAAAACAAGTGATTTAAATCAGCATACCTTGAGTCAAATCTAAGCTCAACCGTTGGTTCTCAGCCTTCAGTCAAAATCCTTTACAATTGTATTTAGCCAGTCGCGCCATTTTCAGTTAGCATTGGCAGATTGGACTTATAAAGGAGTGGCAGATGTCCGCTAACCCATCGTTTTTCAAGAGAATATGTTTGTTTATTTGGCACACCCTGAACGGGACGCGTAAACTCATCCTCAACCTGATCTTTTTTGGTCTCTTAGCCGCGATCATTTTTTCTATTGGCAGTAGCGAAGATATCCAAGTTGAAGATAAATCAGCGCTAGTCCTCAATCTTGCTGGCTCTATTGTCGATCAAAAACAACAGGTTGATCCCTTTGAAGCCATTTTTAAGCAAGGACAAACAGCCAACGTCGATGGCGAAATCCTACTAACCGATGTGCTTTACGTAATAGATAATGCTGCTCAAGATCAACGTATTAGCGTACTCGTTCTTGACATGGCCGATCTTAAGCGCGCTGGGATCAGTAAGTTGCAATCCATCGGTAATGCACTCAATCGCTTTAAAGAGAGCGGTAAAAAAGTCATCGCCATCGGCAACGACTACGAGCAAAATCAATATTTCCTCGCCAGCTTTGCCGACACTATTTATCTCAATCCCCAAGGTGGTGTTTCCCTTGAAGGCCTGAGTATGTACAACCAATATTTCAAATCGGCCTTAGAAAAACTCAAAGTTAACGCGCATATTTTCCGTGTGGGGACCTTTAAATCTGCGGTAGAACCTTACATACGTGACGATATGTCAGATCCTGCGCGGGAAGCCAGTCGGGCATTATTAGCCGATGTATGGCAAAGCTACACCCAAACTGTCGCAGGCAATCGCAATATCGAACCGAATTCTCTCGTGCCCGACGCAACCACTTATTTGGCAGAGCTCGATAAAGCCAATGGCGATTCAGCCACTATGGCTATCAACATGAAATGGGTTGATAACCTAGCGACCACAGAAGATTTTCGTAAAGCCATGCTAGAAACCGTAGGCAAAGCCAGCAGTGGTGACAGTTTCAAGCAAGTCAGTTTTTATGATTACTTAACCTTAGTGACGCCATTACCCAGCTTTGTAGAGCAAGACAGTGTTGGCATCATTGTGGCAAGCGGTACGATTCTCAATGGTACTCAACCTGCGGGCCAAATTGGCGGCAAAAGCACTGCAGAGTTGCTGCGTAAGGCACGTTTTGATAAACACATTAAAGCCTTAGTATTACGCGTTGATAGCCCTGGTGGCAGCGCTTTTGCGTCTGAGCAAATTCGTCAAGAATTGCTCGCACTTAAAACAGCGGGTAAGCCTGTGGTCGTCAGCATGGGCAGTTTAGCCGCCTCCGGTGGTTACTGGATATCAGCCAGTGCCGACTATATCTTTGCAACGCCAACCACGCTTACGGGTTCGATTGGGATCTTTGGGATGATTGCGACTTTCGAAGATTCGCTGGCCAGTATAGGCGTGCATACCGATGGGGTATCAACGTCTGACTGGGCAGGATTATCGGTAACCCGCACACTTTCACCTCAGATTGAAGAGATTATCCAACGTCATATTGAACGCGGCTATTTAAACTTTATCTCATTGGTCGCCAAAGAACGCAACATGACCCTAGAACAAGTCGATAAGATTGCTCAAGGCCGCGTTTGGAGCGGTAAAAAAGCCCTTGAACTTGGCTTAGTCGATGAACTAGGTGATTTAGATGAAGCCATAGCTAAAGCCGCTAAACTGGCGGATATGACGTTATTTGATACCCGTGTCATCGAGCAAGAGCTGACACCCGAGCAACAATTGATGCAACAGATGTTTGCCTCAATATCGAGCTACCTGCCCGCCTCACTCAGTCAGTCATCCATGTTGGAGCAAATGCTACAACAGTGGACGAGCAGTTTAAAAACACTCACCTCTTTTGATGACCCAAATAACGTCTACATCTATTGTGATACTTGCAATATGATGAATTAACATCTGCTAGCGTCGATATTGGCGCACGCAGCTTCAAACTGACAACCCAGACAAAGCCCGATTCTTCGGGCTTTTTTATTGGGTTTGTGGCAGTAAAATCGTATAATTGGGCCACTTGAAGCTAAGAAAATGACAAGAATGACTAAACGCTCCATTTATGTTGCCTATACAGGCGGCACCATCGGTATGCAAAAGACCGATAACGGCTTCGTTCCGGTGGCAGGATTTCTCACTCAGTGCGTGCAATCTATGCCTGAGTTTTACCATGAAGAAATGCCAACATTTGTGATCCACGAATATTGCCCGCTTATCGACTCTTCCAATATGGCACCGACCGATTGGCAAATGATCGCTGACGATATACAAGCCAATTACGATAAATATGATGGCTTTGTGATCCTCCACGGCACAGATACCATGGCGTACACAGCTTCGGCGTTGTCGTTTATGCTGCAAGGTTTGTCAAAACCTGTGATAGTGACGGGCTCGCAAATCCCCCTCGCCCAGCTGCGCTCAGACGGCCAAACAAACCTATTGAACTCACTCTATATTGCGGCAAATTATCCGGTCGCTGAAGTGTGTCTATTTTTCAATAACAAATTGTTTAGAGGCAATCGCTCTACTAAGGCCCACGCCGATGGCTTTAATGCTTTCGCTTCACCTAACTTCCCGATACTGCTTGAGGCTGGGATCAAGATCAATCTGCGCGCGGGTAAAATCACTGTTGCCAACGATACCCCATTAGAAGTGGCTCATATCAGCCCGCAACCTATCGGTGTGGTCACCTTGTATCCTGGAATATCGACTCAAATCTTTGAAAATATTCTGCAGCAGCCAGTTAAAGCCCTCATACTGCTGACTTTTGGGGTGGGTAATGCACCGCAGGATGCCGCCTTACTCAACACTTTAAGGCAAGCAGATGAACGTGGCATAGTGCTGGTAAATCTGACCCAATGCTTCCAAGGCAAGGTGAATATGGACGGTTATGCCACAGGCAATGCATTAGCTAAAGCTGGGGTGATCAGTGGCGCCGATATGTCCATAGAAGCGGCACTGGCAAAATTGCATTATTTACTATCGAAAAATTTGCAGCCAGCTGAGATAAAAGCGGCCATGTTACAAAATCTAGCCGGTGAATTGAGCATAGATTAAAGACATCATCTTTTAATCTGTTCGAAAGTATCAATGACTAGCCACAAAAAAGCCCATATTAAATGGGCTTTTTTATTTTAAACTGAGGTTAAACAGCACTAAATGAGTGTTTATTTTAAGACTTTAGCAGTTCGAAATTTGCATTGAGATTATTTGATACCAACTCAACTCTGATGTTGATATCACTGACAAAAAATAAATCACAATCACTGCTGCCCACTGCCGACTTATTCTTAAATAAGACACTGCCAGTCAGGCATTACAAATCCTGTGTTTTAAACTCAGCAATCGGCTCACCGCGAAATTGCTTTTTTAGCTCTGCTTTAGACAGTTCATTAATTTTACCATCGGGTGCAATGGTGAAATGCTCTGTTTGCTCAAGCTTACGTGCTTGATACAACATCACCACCTGCAGCGTCGATTCACGCTGAGTGTCACTCAACACAGTGCCATCTTCCCACTTACCCAGCTCTGCAGCACTACGAAGTCTTTCATAGACTTCAATGGGCATTTGAGCGATCACTTGATTAATATCTGTCATACACTTTTCCGCTTATGTAACACGATTCTGACTCGTGTAATGAGATAACCTACAAAACCAAACACAAAGCATATTCCGGCGATATTCGCCCGCATACCTTCGGCGGGTTCCCCACC
>JBOFUF010000488.1:0-9284 GCA_051652445.1 Shewanella sp. | reverse complement strand
TCAAGGTTTTGATCTGCATGTGGATTTACACGAAACCACAGATTCAGATGAGTTAGAGTTTCGTCCAGCGCTTTGCGCCCGCGATGGTAAAGCGTATGCCAAAGGCACTATCCCAGATGGTTTTTATGTGGTGGGTGATACAGAACACTCAATGGATGCCTTTCAAAAAGCCATTATTGACGGCGTGAGTAAAGTGACGCACATTGCTCCAGCCGATGAGAAAGGCGAGATCATTGGCTCGACTGTGGTACAGCACGGGGTGATTAACTATCCGCTTAAGTCGTTGGCACTTTGCAGCAGCGTGACTGGCTGTCTCTATAACACGACCACAGAAGTGTACCCAGATAGCCAAACGGCCACGCCTGCGGAATGTAATCTGGCGCAAGTTGCGGCCATCACCAGCGCTATCGATTATGTGTTGGCACAGCGTTAGTCTTTTTGAATACTCATTGTGTTGATGTTTCGTCAAACATAAAAAGCCCTCATTCGAGGGCTTTTTTATTTATGTCACGCGGCTTGTATTGAGCATGCGTCTAGCATAGGTAGGCGATAGCCTAGTGGTTGTCGCTATAGCGACGACCGTAAAAACTATCAACCAACAGTTGTTTCAGCTCGTTAATCAATGGGTAACGTGGGTTAGCACCGGTACATTGATCATCGAACGCTTCTTCGGCTAATTCATCTAACTTGGCGAGGAAGTCAGCTTCGTTAACACCCGCTTCTTGAATAGAAGCTGGAATGCCAATTGTCTTCTTGAGACACTCGATTTTTTCGATCAATTTTTCTACTTTTTCCTGATCGCTATTTCCGCCTAGCATTAAATGATCCGCAATAGCGGCGTAGCGACACAGGGCTTTTGGTCGGTCATATTGACTAAAGGCCGCTTGTTTGGTTGGCAGATCCGTTGCATTAAAGCGAATGACGTTACTGATCAACAGTGCGTTGGCAAGTCCGTGGGGAATATGAAACTCAGCACCCAGTTTATGCGCCATAGAGTGGCAAATCCCAAGGAATGCGTTTGCAAAGGCGATACCCGCAATCGTGGCGCCGTTATGGACTTTTTCACGTGCGACAGGAGATTCCGCACCTAAATTATAGGCGTCAGGCAAATATTTGCAAAGTAGATCAAGAGCTTGCAATGCTTGGCCGTCGCTGTATTCATTTGCTAATACGCTGACATACGCTTCGAGGGCGTGGGTTATCGCATCAATACCACCAAAAGCCGTAAGTGACTTTGGCATGTTCATCACCAAATTGGGATCGATAATCGCCATATGTGGGGTGAGTTGATAGTCTGCAATAGGGTATTTCTTACCCGTCACTTCGTCAGTTACCACCGCAAATGGGGTGACTTCAGAGCCGGTACCTGAAGTGGTCGGAATCGCCACCATCATGGCTTTGGTGCCCATTTTAGGGAATTTGTAGATACGTTTACGGATATCCATAAAGCGCAATGCCAAATCAGCAAAATCAACATCAGGATGCTCGTACATCACCCAAATAATCTTAGCCGCATCCATAGGCGATCCGCCACCGAGCGCGATAATCACATCGGGTTTGAAGCTAGAGGCCACTTTTGCGCCCTGACGAACAATCGCTAAAGTAGGATCGGCTTCAACATCATAAAAGATTTCTGTTTCTAAGCCTTGGGCCTTTAAAATGCTTATCGTTTCATCGCAATAGCCTTGGTTGAACAAGAAACGGTCGGTTACGATCAAGGCACGTTTTTTATCACTTAATTCTTCAAGTGCAATAGGCAGACTGCCGCGGCGGAAATAAATAGATGAAGGAAGTTTGTGCCACAACATATTTTCGGCCCTCTTTGCCACGGTTTTCTTGTTGATTAGATGACTAGGACCAACGTTTTCTGAAATCGAGTTACCGCCCCAAGAGCCGCAGCCAAGAGTAAGCGATGGTGCTAATTTAAAGTTATAAAGATCACCAATACCGCCTTGAGAAGCAGGAGTGTTGATTAAAATACGTGCGGTTTTCATTCTAAAACCGAAGGCTTTTACCCGCTCAATCTGGGTATCTTGGTCGGTATAAAGTCCAGATGTGTGGCCAATACCGCCAAGGGCAACTAAGGCTTCGGCAATATCGACGGCATGTTCAAAGTCTGATGCGCGATACATGCCAAGAAGTGGCGATAATTTTTCATGGGCGAAGGCTTCGGCTTCAGTAAAATCAGTGACCTCACCAATCAGTACTTTAGTCCAGTGGGGGACATCAAACCCAGCCATTTTTGCAATGTCGACTGCGCTTTGGCCAACAATATCAGCATTTAAGCCGCCATTTTTTAAAATAATGTCTTGCATTGCTGCGGCTTCTTTTGCCGACAATAGATAGCCACCGTGTGTACCAAAACGCTCTTTGACTTGCTCATAAATACTATCGACTACAATCACGGCTTGCTCAGATGCACACACTACGCCGTTGTCGAAGGTTTTTGACATTAAAATTGAGCTAACCGCGCGTTTTATATCGGCGGTCTCATCAATAACGATCGGCGTATTGCCAGCGCCAACCCCAATCGCGGGTTTGCCCGACGAATAGGCGGCTTTTACCATGCCAGGGCCACCGGTCGCGAGGATTAAATTAATTTTGGGGTGAGTCATTAATTGATTTGACAATGCCACACTAGGCTCATCAATCCAGCCGATAATATCTTTGGGTGCGCCTGCCGCGATAGCCGCATCCAGCACTAATTTAGCTGCCGTAGTGGTGGAGGCTTTTGCCCTAGGATGGGGGGAGAAAATAATGGCGTTACGTGTTTTGAGACTGATCAGCGCTTTAAAAATAGCCGTAGAAGTGGGGTTAGTGGTGGGTACTATGCCACAGATGATGCCCACAGGCTCGGCGATAGTGATCGTCCCAAAGGTAAGATCCTCAGACAAAATACCGCAGGTTTTTTCATCTTTATACTTGTTGTAAATGTATTCCGACGCAAAGTGGTTTTTGATGACCTTGTCTTCAATCACACCCATGCGGGTTTCTGTGGCGGCCATTTTAGCCAGTGAAATACGTGCATCTGCAGCGGCGAGGGCGGCAGCGCGAAAAATTTTATCAACTTGCGCTTGGGTGAACGTCGCATATTCGGCTTGAGCGTTAGCAACACGCTCAACCATGAGATCCAGTTCTTGTGCGTTAGTCACTGTCATGATTTATCCTCTTAAAAAAATTTAGTGAATAAAGGTATTCACTAAATTTTCTTTATGAAAGAAATTTACACCAAAAGCTGCGTGAATAGTGTGATCTTCACAACAATGTCGCTATTTTTCGTAATAAAAATACATCAAGAGTAACGTATAGCGTTTAAATTATCTTGAAACCTCTTGGTTTCGATAACTAAATATTATTCGAAGTTGTGATTTAACCTCAAAAAACTCATTTTTCAGCCAGTAGCGCTTGAGATACTATACTCATCCTCAAACTTAATTTGATGAAGATAGCGTGACACGCATATAAGGATAGCCACTTGGAGTTAACTCTTTACGTTAAATTTTTTCTTGGTCTTGTTGCCATCATCAATCCGGTCGGATTGTTGCCTGTGTTTGTGAGCTTGACCAGTCATCAAACCGAGACTGAACGGAATCACACGGGTAAAGTGGCCAACTTTGCCGTCGTGGTGATTCTTTTAGTCACGATTGTGGCGGGGCAACATATTTTAAATATGTTTAGTATTTCGTTATCCGCTTTTAGAATTGCTGGCGGTAGTCTAATTGCCATTATTGCGATGTCGATGTTGCAAGGTAAATTGGGTGAAGTAAAGCGTAACCAAGAGGAAGACCGCGAATCCTCGGCGATGGAATCTGTGGCGGTTGTGCCGTTAGCGTTACCCCTGATGGCCGGACCCGGTGCGATTAGCTCAGTGATTGTATTCGCCGCTGAGCATAATTCGTTGTCGAACATGATCGCCATGTTCGTGACGGTTATCGTGTTTGGTTTAGTGAGTTTTGGCCTGTTTAGAATGGCATCCATCATCTATAAAATTCTCGGTAAAACGGGGATTAACGTGATTACCCGTCTCATGGGGCTGTTGATGTTATCTATCGGTATCGAAGTGATTGCGGCGGGTATCAAGGGATTATTCCCACAACTGTTCAGCTAGAGGCATATTCAGCAACAGGCATTCACAGCCTATTGTGTAGAAAAACGCATTGGAGACCCCAATGCGTTTTTTTATGTCAACAAATTTACCGTCAATTAACGGCATAGTACGGATAAAAATTCAAAAAATCAGGCTGGTTTGTTTAGCAATTGTGCAACCGCCTGAAATGGAGTCTTTTTTACTTGACCCCCTTTAGGCTTTTGCGTACAGTACCGCTCCGTTAACGATGAAAGCTTCTCGGCAAGGCTATACAACATCATTAGCGATGCTTAAACGTGAAAGATTAACCACGCAAACATAAATCGACATATGGTGAGGTGTCCGAGTGGCCGAAGGAGCACGCCTGGAAAGTGTGTATACGGTAACGTATCGAGGGTTCGACTCCCTCTCTCACCGCCAAATTCAAGTTTAAAGACGTCCTAGGGCGTCTTTTTTCTTATCTGTATTTTATAAAAATCAATAACTTAGCATCCTATATTGTTTAATGACATCCTACTGCATCCGAAATCTTTAGTCATGCCAGTCACAGCGGGTTCAAGAAAATTAGGGGCATGACTTATTAAGGCCAAATAGATATTATCTCCCTGAGTCAGAAGGTTAGGGGACGTGACACACGAATCTAACCTGTTAAGTCCGAATCCGGGTTGGTACACTTACATCATCACCAACTTAAAGCCAAACTAATGACTATCGAGCAGAGCCAGCATTTGCACCAACTAAGCGCTTTAGCTGCAAGCCATCCAGAAGTGGCGGTATTATGGCTTTATGGCTCGCAGGCGAAAGGAAATGCTAGCGAGCATAGCGATTGGGATTTAGCCGTCGCATTCGACCCGGTAAAGGCGGAGAGCGTACTTGATACTCGTATTAGAGCCGAACTGCTTGCTATGGATTGGCAAAGAGCATTGGGGCTAGCCGAAGGAAAGCTTTCCGTTGTCGATATCAATCTTGCACCTATCCCCCTGGCCTTCGGAATCATTAATGCCAACAAACTTATCTTTAGTCGAGATGAAGGTCGAAGAATGCAAGAAGAGTCTCGCATTATGTCGCAAATGGAACTCGATTATTCAGCCCCAAGCCACTTTATTATTTTGGATAATGCCTATATCACGTCATTGCGTTTAAGCCTTAGCCGGTATAAAGCTGAGCTTGGAGAATTGAGTCAATGGCTCAGTCAGCGTTCCTTATCTATTCTCGAATATCGAGCAGCAGAGCGAACACTTCAGGTCTCTATTGAAGCTTGCATTGGCATTGCCAAACATTGGGCTAAGGCACTGGCTGGACATAGTCCTCAGGATGCTTATCAGGCATTTGAGATCCTGTGTCAACGAGGAGCACAACCAGCTGATGAATTAAATGGCTGGCGTAAAGTGATAGGCCTGCGTAATGCACTGGTACATGATTATCTGAGTATTGACCCTGAGATCATCCGCAGTGTGATCTCTCAAGGTTATAGCGATAGATTATTCGTCTTTGCAGAGCAGGGGCTAGAATGGTTATCGCTGAAGAGTGACGAAAGGGCGCAGTCCTTACGTTGATAAGTTTTGTGAAAATTCTTAGCTGAATGTTTCCACCATGTCTTGCCGTTAATCGCTACAAAAAACCTGAATCGAGATAGGCCAAACCGAGTTGATCGGCGACCAATTGCGCAACGGTACCCTTGGCAGAGGCCGAAGGCCCGTCGATGGCGATGACCGAAACCTGACTCATACTTAACCCTACCAACAAAAAAGCCAACGAATCATCGTCGGCTTTTTGATTATATAAATCTCAAAATGTTAAGACGCAGCTAAAATCGTTTCAATCTCTCGCAATTCAGCGGTCGAAAAGTCTAAGTTAGCGATAGCGCCGACGTTTTCTTCTAGCTGTGATACACGGCTTGCGCCAATAATCACCGACGTTACCTTGAGCAAGGCCCAAGCTAACGCCATTTGCGCCAAAGTTTGTCCGCGACGCAGCGCAACGTCGTTGAGCAAGCGGATCTGCGCCAAACGCAGGGTTACGCCCTGTTCATTTAAGAAGTGGTTATCCATCGCGGCCGCGCGCGAATCCTCTGGAATGCCATCCAAATACCGACTCGTTAGCAAGCCCTGCGCCAACGGACAAAACGCAATACTGCCAATGCCATTCGTATTCAGCACATCAAGCAAGCCATGCTCAATTTCACGATCAAACATTGAATATTTTGGCTGATGAATTAAGCATGGCGTACCCAATTCCTTTAGAATTTTGGCCGCTTGCGCCGTTTGCTCGGGCGTATACGATGAAATCCCCACATACAAGGCTTTGCCTTGGCGAACCAGTAAATCCAACGCGCCCATGGTTTCTTCCATTGGCGTTTCTGGGTCCGGGCGGTGCGAATAAAAAATATCAACGTAATCCAAGCCCATGCGCTGCAGGCTTTGATCCAGACTCGCCACCAGGTACTTGCGACTACCCCAATCACCATAAGGTCCAGCCCACATCCCCCAGCCCGCTTTGGTGCTCACAATCATTTCGTCGCGATAAGCCCGCAAGTCTTGCTTTAAAACCTTGCCGAAGGTCTCTTCCGCCGCACCAGGCCTTGGTCCGTAGTTATTCGCCAAATCAAAGTGGGTGACACCTAGGTCAAAAGCTCGCAACAACATCGCACGGCTATTATCATAGGGTTTATTGTCACCAAAGTTATGCCACAAACCCAATGAAACAGCGGGCAACTTCAAGCCGCTGTGACCACAGCGGCGATAAGGCATCACATCATAACGATTTACAGTAGCTTGATAATTCATGTCGATCCTTTTTTGGGCTTACCCCACTCAATTCCTCATCTAGTGACGTAGCATGCCAAAAATACTGCCACTCGCATACCGTTCAAATCACAATGTTCATTGTCGGACCAACCTAATCACGCCTATATTTTCCGTGACTGGCAGTCAAATCGCTGGCTAAAGGTTTACTGGACATCATTTGACCCACAGCGCCTTATTGTGAAGCGCGGGACGTGCAACTTGAACAAGCTTGCTAAGGGTGATCCGCTGCATAAATGGGGCTCATTCCCTATTGGCTTACACATTCGCTTTGGCTCACATTCTGGCAAATTATTCACTATAAAATAAAAATTGATTAATGTGAGGCATAGCAGTAGGTTATTTGAGCGGTAGTTTATCAAGTCACTATCTTATCAGTCACTATCTTATCAAGTGGCAATCTCATCAAGTGACAATTGCTAAGCTGCCATTTTGCTAAGCTGCCATTGGCAGTGACGGTTTGTTTAGCGGATGGCCAGTTCATGCCGGGATGCATTGTTTGCTCATCATCCCTGCTTTTATGCATCGAACAGCCATTACCACCAACGGATGGCGTAGCAGCATATCGCTTTTGCGGGTGCTTCATGCTCATCGATGCAGCGTTGATATGCTCTAAGCGCAATAAATAAGGATATCCATGGAAAAATTATCAGCAAGACAAATTTCTGCAGCACAAGGGTCATTGCTTGGATTAGCCTGCGGCGATGCACTAGGTACTACCCTCGAATTTAAAGCCAAAAATAGCTTTAAACCTATCACGGATATGCAAGGTGGTGGACCTTTTCGATTAGCCGCCGGCCAGTGGACTGATGACACTGCCATGATGCTATGCCTAGCAGATAGCCTGATTGAAAAAGGTTGCCATAATCTTGACGATCAAATTTCGCGCTATTGTCGCTGGCATCAACACGGTGAAAATTCTTGTACTGGCACTTGCTTTGATATCGGCAATACTGTGGCAGCGGCGTTAAATCGCTATCGCAAAACTGGTGAGCCTAAATCAGGATCGCAAGATCCCTTTAGCGCAGGTAATGGCAGTCTGATGCGGATCGCGCCCATTGCATTATTTCACCACCGGCATCCCGTTGAAATTGCCATGCATGCCGCAGCACAGAGTAGTCAAACCACCCATGCAGAACAACGTGCGGTAGAAGCGTGTGAGCTGATGACCTTGTTGATCCATACTTTGCTCAATACCGAACAACCCGATGAAAAAAATGATTTCTTAATCGCTGCGCTCCATAACTATCGGCTCTTGCGTCCACATTGTCATTCCGACATCGCTAGCATTGCGAAGGGGAGCTTTATCAATAAAAGCCGCGATCAAATCAGCGGTAGTGGCTTTGTGATTGAGTCTTTAGAAGCCGCGCTGTGGTGTTTTTATCACAGCGACAGCTTGGCGCAGGGGGCTTTGATGGCGGCTAATTTAGGCGATGATGCCGATACCACCGCGGCTATCTTTGGCCAATTAGCCGGCGCTTATTATGGTGCTAATAGTATTCCTCAGGATTGGCAATCTAAATTAGCTTGGCAGCAACATATCAAAAATATTGCCGTGCTATTAATAGGTCGACCAACGAATAAGCAAATCTTGGGTTTCATTAGCGCTGCTGAAGCTAAAATCGCCCAACAAGCAAAAGAGGGGCACGATTGGGGAGCCTTAGCTTCCGAGCATGGCTTGATGATCCCGCAGCTTGATTATGATGAGGTCGTTAACGCTAAAACATGGGATGAACGCATTGACACGGCGATTGGCTTTGCTGACGCGAGCGTGCAGGATTGTATCCTGTGGATCATGGCGCTTGTGCGAGGAGACCGCGTTAATAGCGGTATTATGCAAGCTGATATTCGGTCCGCAAAGCTGACAGCATTACTGCAACGGTTACATTTTTTGGTTGGCGGCAATGAGCACGGGTAAACAATATTCCGCAAGTTGCCAGTGTTAAAAACACCCAAATAGATGCGATTCAAAGCCCGTTTAAGTGATGCGCAAACCACTCAACCGCACCTCACAGACGCCATCGTCGAACAGGCAGTGTAACTGGTTTACTTTCAATGTGTTGCTTTTTTTTGAGATCTAGGCCGTGCATATGGCTTGAGCATTGCTTCAAGGTTTAATGGGCGCTGATTTTGGCGATTACGGCTCGGTTTTTAAGCATCGGTAAACCCATAAGTTCGCTAGCGCCGTCATAAAAAGCGAACCCTTGCGGGTTCGCGAGTGAGTGGTTAACGCTGAATATGGCGCTTAATATGGCGCTTAATATGACGGCTGAAGGGGCGATTACGCTTTCATGGCTTTTTCGCCGCGGGAGAGCCCTACCACGCCTGAGCGGGAGACTTCGACCAATTTTGTCACTTCACTAAGGGCATGGATAAACGCATCGAGTTTGTCA
>JBOFUF010000487.1:0-2603 GCA_051652445.1 Shewanella sp. | reverse complement strand
ATCACTACACTCATTACCTGTGTTTGCTGATGCAAGTCAAATACAACAGGTATTAGTCAACTTGCTGCGAAATGCTCTCGATGCTATGGAAAATTCGAATGTAAAACGATTATCGATAAATACTGGACTCAAAGATGATCAAGTCTTTATCCATATTACCGATTCTGGATGTGGTTTATCTCAAATGGCGCTTGAGCGACTTTTTTTCCCCTTTGAGACCTCAAAACCGCAAGGACTGGGGCTAGGTATGGTTATTTGTAAACGAATTATTGAAGAGCATAATGGCAAAATAGAAGCACATCACGCTTCACCTGGATTAACCATAAAGGTCACCCTTCCGATGAACCACTCCTTAGCGCAAGGTGTATAAATGAAGACTCTTTATCTCCTTGATGATGATCAAGATGTACTCGACTCTCTGAGTTGGATGCTGGCGGGAATGGGGCAAACATGCGTAGGATTTAATGCCGCTGATCAGTTTTTACACCATGTAGATATACGTTTGCCGGCCGTTCTTTTACTTGATATAAAAATGCCAAAAATGGATGGTGTTGAACTTTTAAACCATTTAAATCAACAGCGCAGCCCCATCAGTGTCATTATGCTTACAGGCCATGGAAGCATCGCTATGGCAGTACATTGTATTCAACAAGGTGCCCTCAACTTTTTAGAAAAACCCGTAGATGGTGCGCAATTGCTCGCCTTACTGGTACAGGCTCAGCAACATACTCAACAAAAATGGCAACAGCATAATTTACAACAAGAGATCACTACTCGACTTGCCACTCTCAGCCCGCGTGAAACTCAGGTGATGAAGCGCATACTCGAGGGAAAAATGAATAAAGTGATCGCTGCAGAACTTGATATCGCACAGCGCACCCTCGAATTACACAGACAAAAAGTAATGCAAAAGTTGCAAGTGAGTAATGCTGCTGAATTAGCTTGGCTGCTCGCAAATCATAAGGATTAATCCTCTCGCCTCAAGTTAACGTTAGCGATAAAACGGGCAAATGATTAATGCCAAAGCCTGCTTAAGCGGCCTTGATAACAAAAAATAAAGCCCTAGACGAATGTTTAGGGCTTTACCTACGATTAAAAAACGCTTTCTAAAAAACGACTATCATTAACTTAATTTAGAACTTAACGGTGATACCACCGTAAATGGTACGGCCGATAGTGTCGTACACTTCTGGTACTGTACCGCCATCACTGCCGTTAGAAACACGTGATGGTTTTTCATCAGTGAAGTTCTTAACCCCTAAACTGACAATCATCATATCATTGATGTGATAAGTACCAGAAATGTTGTGGTAAATGATTGAGTCAACATCATTGCCCTCCGCCAAGTCTGTCATCTCACCAATATAACGGTTGAAGTACATTGCACTCCAGTCATCTCGACCCGCTGACAAGCTAAAGTTGTTACGTACGCGAGCATAAGCACCAAAGTTACCATCGATAGTGCCGGTATAGCTCTCACCGTCTTGTTCGAAATCAACTAAGTAAGTGGTATCGTTGTTGATTTTCCAATCTAAACCAAAACCTTCAAAATTATAGGCCACATTGAAATCAATACCGCTGGTATCCTGTGTACCAACGTTGGTTAGCGCATTAGTGAGGTTATCTAAATCACCATTTGGACCAATATTAAAGTCTTTACACGCTGCTGCATCACCAGCATAGCAATCATTTAAACCAGCTTGCGTATCCATTCGCGCAATCGCGTTAGATACTTTGAAACGCCAGTAGTCAAGAGTCACTGACATCCCGTCTACATAGCTTGGTGAATATACCATGCCAATTGTGTAAGAATCTGATTCTTCAGGATTTAGATCTGGATCTGATGTGCGATTTACTAAAATTTGAGGATCTAGCGCATTACCCCATGGATCGTCTAAGTAATCGAAAGAACCTGAGTTACCACCAAAGAGTTCAGCAACACTTGGAGCACGGAAACCCGTAGCTGCAACAGAACGGAGCATTAAATCGTCAGTTGCGGCATAGGTCAAACCAATTTTCCACGTAGTTGCTTTGCCAAAAGTGGAATAATCATCCAAACGAAGCGCGAATTCACCGGTTAATTTTTCAGTGAAAGGCAAGCTCACTTCTTGGAAAATTGAGATAACATCGTAATTACCATCGGTAGGGTCTTGCTGTGCTGCAGTACTCTCACCCGCAATAACAATGTCATCTGGCGTGTAGAAACCACTTTCACGACGATATTCAGCACCAATGGCAAAACCAACTGCACCGGCGCTAAGCTCGAATAGTTCACCATTTAAACCGGCTGACAATGTTTGTTGATCATTACCGCCTTTCGCTTCTTCGGTATAACTAATCGCGTTGATCATTCCTTGAGTGAGTGGTTGACCACTAAACCATGCATCTTGATTAGCGTAAATAGAGTTGGCCATATCTTGGGCATTAATGGAATTATCTACCGCTGTTTTAGCTTTGTTTTTACCGTAGGTGTAAGTTAGATCCCAGTTCATACCCGTATGAACATCTAAAGATCCCGCTAACCCCGTAGATAAACGCAATGTGTCTGTATCTTGTGAATAAATACGCGGACCAACATCGTTAGTACGACGGCGATAATTGAC
>JBOFUF010000486.1:0-9409 GCA_051652445.1 Shewanella sp. | reverse complement strand
CATTTGCTCACGGATCAACAGCTGACTATCAAATTCGGGCTGCAGGTCTTGGGCGGTAATGATTGCAATATCCACTTCTTCCTGTTGCAACATGCGCAGTGCATCCCGCGTCCCGCCTTCAAACAGTGATAGTTTCAACTCGGGGTATTTATGCCGAAAAGCCATTAAGCGCGAGGGGAGATAGAAAGAACCCAGCATGCCCGGCACGGCAATGCGGACCTCTCCCGAGGTGAGATTGGCCATGGCGCGGATTTGCGCTTCGGCCTGCTTAACTTGTTTTAGGATCAAAGTGGCGTGTTGATGCAAGACTAAACCTTCGGCTGTCAGTGCGAGCAGTCTATCATTCTTGTTGCTCGTACGATTGACTAAGGTGACGCCGAGTGCGACCTCTAAGCGCTTGATACTTTGGCTTAATGCAGGCTGAGCCATATTCAGTTTCTTGGCTGCGGCGGTAAAGCTGCCGGTATTGGCAAGGGCATCTAAATGTTTGAGTTGGCGAATATCCATCAGTTAGGCTCGTATCGTTGAATCAGTGGCAAGGGGTGGTGTACCTAATTTATAACAAAAATCAATGATTGCGATAGATATTATCTATTATTGTTATGTTATGCCCAGTGATAATCTTTGTCTATCCTATGAGTGATACTTGGTCGAGGCTCCCGTGCAAGCCGGATTAGATACTATGCGTGTTAGATATTATGATTGACAATAAACAGCGTGACACCCGATTGATGTGGGCGCTCTGCGTCGCTTCAGTGGTGGTCTATATCAACTTGTATTTGATGCAAGGCATGTTGCCGCTGATTGCGGAACATTTTGCGGTATCAGGCTCTAATGCCACCTTAATTTTGTCGGTGAGCAGTTTTTCCTTAGCCTTTTCATTGCTCTTGTATGCGGTACTGTCAGATCGTATCGGTCGACACACACCGATCATTGCCAGCTTGTGGTTATTGGCATTGTCTAACTTACTATTAATCTGGGTGCCGGATTTTAATGGGTTAGTGCTAGTGCGATTGCTACAAGGGGCATTACTCGCTGCCGTACCAGCGATTGCCATGGCATACTTTAAGGAGCAATTGTCACCCAGCACTATGCTCAAAGCCGCAGGCATTTATATCATGGCGAACAGCATTGGCGGGATTGTTGGCCGTCTGCTAGGTGGTTTAATGTCGCAGTTTTTATCTTGGCAAGAATCCATGTGGTTGCTGTTTTTAGTGACGTTAGCGGGGGTGGCGTTAGTGAACTATTTGCTGCCTTCACTTGCCGATGCAAAGGCGATGTCATCAAGTAACACTGAGCCTTCCTTATCAAAACGCGCCCGTTTAGCCCAAGATCTTAATGGTTTTAGTCATCATCTTACCGATGCGCAAATGCGTTTGGTCTACGCGATTGGTGGCTTGACCTTTATGATGATGGTGAATCAATTTAGCTTTATTCAACTGCATTTGATGGCTGCGCCCTATGAATGGAGTCGTTTCCAAGCCACCTTGATTTTCCTGTGTTATTCCAGCGGGACTGTCGCTTCGTATTTTACCGCTAAGTGGCTTGCCAAATTTGGTCAACATAAATTATATCAGTGGTCTTGGTGCGTAATGTTGCTCGGCAGTTTATTGACCCTGTTTGATACGACCTTGACCATTAGCTTAGGTTTTTTAATGACCGCCTGTGGGTTCTTCCTTACCCACAGTTGCTGTAATTCCTTTGTTGCAATGCGCGCCAGTCGTGATCGAGCTAAGGCAACGTCACTCTATTTATGTTGTTATTACTTAGGTGCTGCGATGGGCGGCCCTTATTTGATGATGTTTTGGCATGAGGCGCAGTGGCGCGGTGTGGTGATGGGATCGTTAACCTTACTGGCCTTGATCGCCTTAGCCATCACCCGTTTGCATTACCATCAAACTCATGTCAAACGGGTATTAGTCTAGCTTTTCAAGCTTTTTTAGTCGTCGGCATTAATGTACTGCTTGCGATCTAAATCGTATTTTCGCATTTTGTCGTAGAGGGTTTTGCGGGGCAGTTCTAGCTGCTCCATGGTCAGCTTAATGCTGCCCTTGTTGTGGCTAAGTGCTTCTTCAATCAGTACCCGTTCAAAAAACTCTACCCTTTGTAGCAGGGACATACTCGAGTGCAGGCTTGGCGTATTGCCTAATGTGCCAGCAAAGGCGGCTTCTCCGCCCAGCAGCACAAAGCGTTCGGCGAGATTACGTAACTCACGCACATTGCCTGGCCAGTCGTGGGAAGTGAGTATCGCATTTTGCTCCGCATTTAAGGCGATAAGCGCTTTGTGATAACGTGCCGATGCGACCCGGGCAAAATGCAGGAAGAGTAACGGAATATCTTCACGGCGATCTCTCAGGGGAGGGATGGGCACAGTCACCAGATTTAAGCGATACAACAAGTCTTGGCGAAATGTCCCCGTGTCACACAGGCTTTTTAAATCGACTTTTGTCGCTGCGATGACGCGAATATCTAAGTTGATGCTCTTGTTAGAACCTAAACGTTCAACCTTACGATCTTCAAGTACCCGCAGTAGTTTTACTTGCAGCGACAGTGGTGTGCTTTCAATTTCATCTAAAAATAACGTGCCACCATTGGCGTATTCAAACTTACCTATGCGCATCTTATCGACGCCTGTAAAGGCACCCGCTTCGGCGCCAAAGAGTTCACTTTCAATCAGGTTTTCGGGGATTGCACCACAGTTGATGGCGACAAAATTGGCTTGGCTGCGGCTGCAGTGGTCGTGTAAATAGCGGGCAACAAGTTCTTTACCTGTGCCTGTTTCGCCTTCGATTAACACGTCAGCGGGGGTGTCTATCACTTGCGTTATGATGTGCCGCATACGGTTGATGCCGACGCTGTTACCCAAAATACGAGGGCCCGGTACGCTTTGGCTTTCGAGATCCTTTTTAAGCTTACGGTTCTCTAAGGTGAGACTGCGTTTTTCTAAGGCGCGTTTAACCACATCGAGTATGTGTTCGTTATTAAAGGGTTTTTCGAGAAAGTCGTAGGCGCCTTGTTTTAAGGCATTGACTGCCATGGCAATATCACCAAAACCAGTGAGTAGGACGACGGGGAGATCGGGATCTTGCTGGCGGATTTGTTGCATTAAGCTGATGCCGTCTAATTGTGGCATGTTGACATCCGATATTACCATTCCCGCCCAATCTTTATGCAGCAACTTAGCGATACCTTTGGGTTCTGTGGTGGAGAGCGCCTTGATGCCCTCCAGTTCAAATAGTTGAACGAGAACGGTGCCTATGTGCGGCTCATCGTCGATGATGAGAACTGAATAATCTTGAATTGAATTGAGCACACTCATAAAACTAACGTTCCTCGAGCAAGTAAATCGGTAAAATAATCTGGAAAATAGCGCCACCCTCTTCGGCATTGGCAACGTTAATTTGGCCTTGCATGGATTCGATAATGCGTTGTGAAATCGATAACCCCAGTCCAAGCCCGTGGCGTTCGTTGGTGGTAAAGTAAGGTTCGAATATTTTCTCCATTTGGCTTTCACGTACCCCTGGGCCTGAATCTTGGATACTGATGCAAAACTTATCTTCACTGGTCACGCGGATAACCAATTGACGCTTAAGTGATTGTTGCATAGCGACAATCGCGTTGCTCATAAGGTTAACAAACACTTGTTGTAATCTAACCTTATCGCCCCATACCTGGTTGTGACCGCTGGGTAATTGCACATCGAGTTCAACCCCTTGTTTATCAATGGCAGGTTGCACTATGGTCAGGGCTTGCTTGATACAGCGGCCAATATCGGTGGCGCTATCAGTGCCCTGGCTTTTACGGGTAAAGCTTTTAAATTGCCCAACAATATCGGCTAATCTATCCGTCAGCTCAATAATAATTTTTATATTATCTAATGCCTTATCCTGCATATCACGGGCGAGAAACGTTTGAGTATTTTGGGCATAGCTGCGCAGTGCCGCCAGTGGCTGATTAAGCTCATGGTTAATACTGGCGGATAAACTGCCGATGACGGTGAGTTTTGCCGCTTGAATAAGTTCATCTTGCGTGTCTTTAAGCTGATGGTTGGCTTGCTGTAAGTCCTGAGTACGTTCTTCTACGCGCTGCTCTAACAGGCTTTGCGCTAGCTGCATGCGCTGTAGGTTACGACGGCGCTCGGCGTTAAATAAGATGCTAAGTACCAGCAACAGATAAATACTGGCACTCAGTAACATCAGCTCGGGCAAAGACGTCAATAACGGTTTGATTGGCGCTAAGATGTGTACTTGCCAGCCAGCCTTCGCCATTGATTGATGGATGTCCATGTATTGTTCATGGTCTGTACCCGTTTGCAGTTGATAGAGCATTGTTTGACTACCACTTTCATAGGGCGGCTTCATCACTAACTCGCCTATAGGACGTTCTGCATAGCGTTTTGAGGCATTAAGGGCATATTGCTTAGCGTCTGTCATCGGGGTCAGTGATTTTAAGCGCCATTCATCTACGCTGGAGATAAAGACGATATCATCAGGATCACTGATAAGGAATTGATACTGACCCGCAATGGCTATGCTGGTACTTTGTTGCTCTATGTCGGCAATATTGACTTTGACTATGATGGCCCCAAGTATGCCTTTTCCACCTTGCTGATAAATCGGGTAAGAGAAGTAAAACCCGCGCTTATCTGAGCTGGTGCCCACTGCATAATAACGGCCTAGATTGCCCGAGATGGCATCGGTGTAATAGGGTCTAAAGGAATAATCATTGCCAATAAAAGAATAACGTTGTTGCCAATTGCTGGCAGTAATGGCGATGCCTAAAGCATCAATCAGATAAATGTCGGATGCTTCGGTGACATGCTGAATTTCTTCAAGATACAAATTAAGCTCTTGGATTTTATCAGGATTTAGTTTGTCGTTCAGCACATTGGCGAGCATTGGGTTGGTTGATAGCACATGGGGAATACTTTCGTAGCGCGACAGTGCACCATCGAGAAAACTGACTAATTCCTTCAGTTGTTTCTGTGATTGCGTTTGGATCTCGATTTTACCTTGATGCAAATGTACCCAATAAGTCAGTTTTAGGGTTGCAACTAGGCCTGCCAGTAACACGAGTGTCAGTAAGAAGCGTTTCTTGGCCTTAGGCGTCATGGGCAACATGGGAGCTATCCTAATCAAGCAAGGGGATCAATCACTGGTACTGCGCATCATAAAGCAAAGCGAGCCTGACTAGGCTCGCTTAAAACTTAATAATAATCAAGGGCTAATATCGCAACCTTGAATTACAGCTAATATCCACGCATCGAATCTAACCATTCAGGTAAGAAGAGTGAAATCTGTGGTACGTAAGTAATCAGGGCTAAGAAGGCTAGCATCACGAGTAACCAAGGCAGAACCGACTGAATCACCCAACCAATACTGCGTCCTGTGATCCCCGCGGTGACGAACAGGTTAAGTCCCACCGGCGGCGTGAGCATACCTATCTCCATGTTCACCACCATGATGATCCCTAAGTGTATGGGATCTATGCCTAATTGCGTTGCAATAGGGAACAGAATGGGCGCCATAATCAGGACAATCGCCGATGGCTCCATAAAGTTACCGGCAGCAAGCAAGAGTAAGTTAACAATGATCAGGAATCCCCAGGCGGGTAAACCCATGCTAACAATAAATTCTGCAATAATGTGAGGGATACGTTCTGTGGTTAACACATGCGCGAATAGCATAGCGTTAGCTATGATAAACAGCAGCATGATACTGACCTTGGCACCATCGCGCACAACATGACGTATGTCTTTGTCGATAGGCGTTTTAATTAGTCCTAAAAACATATGGCCAAGGTTTCGCGCCGTCGCCTTGACGACGTTTTCACCTTGATTACGCCATGCCACGCTTTTTAATGGTCCGATATCACGGTAGCCAAATACCGCAATAAAGTAGGCATATACACAAGCCACAGCTGAGGCTTCGGTTGGGCTAGCAACGCCACCATAGATAGAGCCTAAGACGATGAAGATGAGTGCTAATCCACCCATTGCCTTGGCACTTGAAATCCCCAGTTGTTTAACGCCAGGGAAAGGGCGTGAAGGCAAATTTTTAAAGCGGGCAACGATATAAATAACGATCATCAATATAAATCCCATCATTAAGCCTGGGATTAAGCCTGCCATAAACATTTTTGCCGCCGACACTTCAGTTGCTGCGGCATACACTAACATGACGATTGAAGGTGGGATCAAAATCCCTAGCGTGCCAGAGGTGGTAATAACCCCCGCGGCGAACTTTTCGGGATAGCCCGCTTTTACCATGCCGACAATAACGATAGAACCAATGGCTGCAACAGTTGCAGGAGATGATCCAGAAACCGCAGCAAACAGCATACACGCCATCACAGATGCCATTGCTAAACCGCCGCGAACATGCCCAATACTGTCCATGGCAAAATCGATAATCCGTCTTGCGACCCCACCCGTTGAGAGGAAGGCGGATGATAGAATAAAGAAGGGGATAGCCAGTAGTGTGTAATGCTCCGATGTAGACTCATATAATTTCAGCGCTATAGACGCTAACGAATCATTAGAAAAAACTAAGATGGTGAGCATGCTGGAAAAGCCGAGTGCGATAGCGATGGGCATGCCTAAAAACATACAGCCGAATAGGACAATAAAGAGTGTAGCAATCGTCATTATTTATCCCCTTTTTGAATGTTGTTATGGGTTGCTTCATCTTGCATTGGTTGGCTATCGATTAAATGCATACTCTCTTTGGCTTCATCGGCAAATTGCATCCCGGTGACTTTACCGCGAAGGATTGCAATAAAGAGTTCGATGAAACGCCAGGCGAGCATGCTAAAGCCAATCAGTAAGATGCTCTGGGATAACCAAATAGGCACAGCGCCATCTTCTAGATCGATTTTCAAGGTGTCCCAAGCGAAGTCAGGATCGAGGTTTGTTAATATAAATTGCGGTAAATGGATGTCTTCCATCGGTAAACCGATTTGATACATTTGGCTTAAATAATCCCAACTGCCTTTTAAAAACAGTCCGCAATAGGCGATACATGTCGCCGCGGTGATAAGAGAGATGATCTTTTTAGGCCCCGGCGCGAGGTTCTTAACAAAGGCATCGACACCAATATGGGCGCCAACTTTAACGCCATAAGACATACCAAATAACACAAACCAACCACACAGGGTTAAGGTCAGTTCTTGGATCCACAGAAAACCCGTATGAAAGAAAAATCTTGCTACAACTTCTGAAAACACCAGTACCGTCATCAGAGTGATCAATAAATTGAGCATGCCTTCTTCAAAATAACCAAATATGCGTGATACCACAGCCATAAACTCCCCCCGCTGAAATGGCCGCTTAAGCCCAGTTAAGATTAAGCGGCTGTTATTATTATATATTTGCAGCTACAGCAGCATCAATCACATCTTTACCGATTTGATCTTCAAATTTTGCCCACACAGGTTTCATTACCTCAATCCATTTTTGACGTTCAGCGGGAGACAGGGTCACTAACTGTGAACGTTTAGAATCAAGAATTAACTTTTTGTCTTCGTTGTCTTTTTCAGCAGCAATTTTGTTACCTAAGGCGATAGATTCGTCTAACGCTTCTTTGATGATCTTACGTTTGTCAGCAGGTAGACCTTTCCAAAAAGTGTCAGAGGTCACGACCATATAGTCCAGAACACCGTGATTACTTTCAGTGATTTGGCTTTGCACTTCATAGAATTTTTGTGAATAAGTATTTGACCAAGTATTTTCTTGTCCATCGATGGCGCGAGTTTGTAGCAGGGTAAAGACTTCAGAGAAGGGTTTCTTAACCGCCATTGCACCGACGGCATCAAACTGAGCAGCTAAAACATCAGACGCCATTACGCGGAATTTCAGACCTTTAGCATCAGCTGGAGTGTTAAGTGGTGTGTTAGAGGAGAACTGTTTCATGCCATTGTGTAAATAACCGAGCCCGACAATCCCTTTACGGTTCATGGAGTTAAGCAATGCCTGGCCTGTTTCACCTTGTTGGAAACGGTTGACGGCATCCATGTCATTGAATAAAAATGGTAAATCGAATACTTGTAGGCGTTTAGTGTAACGTTCAAACTTTGACAACGACGGCGCGACAAATTGCACATCATTTAATAGCAGAGCGGCTAATTCGTTGTTATCCCCAAATAACTGTGAGCTAGGAAATACACTGACTTTGTATTCGCCCGGTAAACGTTGCTCAACCAGTTCTTTAAATTTAAGCGCCATTTGGCCTTTAGGGGTGTTTTCTGCCACTACGTGGGAGAATTTAATCTCTATGGGTTCAGCAAATACGTTAAAACTGGTCGCAAATACACAGGCAACAGTGAGCATTTTGACTAAGGTTTTGAGTGGACGGGTCAATCCAGTTTGTTGATTCAATGTCATCTTGAGTTCCTTTTTATGTTGTTAGGATTTGTCCTCAGTCTTGGTTAGTTTGTTACCAAGTTTGAGTCGGAATGCCGCCTTGATTTCCCTGAGGTCTCCCTTACTAAAGGCAAATACCACGCCAACTTATATTTTTATTTGTAAGTGTTTGGTTAATATAATGTGCCAAATTTGACAGTGATCACACTCTTGCTTTTTGTGGTGGAATTCCGCGCACGATGATTTTGCGTTTGGGTGGTAATCCACCCGTTTTAGGCATTGATCTCAGACAGATAGCACTTGGGATTGTTTGTTAATTGAACCAACTTCGTTGTTTTAAGATCAAAAAAACCATATTAAGGTATGCGTCACAAGGAAGTGGCGTGATGGGCGAGGGGGAAATTAATTGAGTTTTGTTTAATAGCTGGCTTTGGCAGTCAACAAGCCATTAACGGGTTACAGCGAGTTATCATCAGCAAGGATTCGTCTGAGGATGTTGTCGCTAGGTAATAACGCTAAATGGCCTTGTTGGTCAAAGTACCAACCGGTAATGAAACCCTGTTGGCGCATGTTGACCAGATTGTGCATGACTTCCCGCGCTTCTTTTAGGGCTGTTTGCTCATCGCAGGCGTGGGTATGCTTTAAATAAGTGGCAATATTATCAAGAGAAGCGGATTGACTGACGCTGGCCATAATCGAGATCTCCAAAAATGCAAAAAGCACAATGACATCAGACTAAGTGTTGCTGGATTTGGTTTTAAGCTGAATATAAAACGCTCATTAGCAGCATTTATCACTAGCTGATTGAGATCAAGCATAGTTGAGTTTGCGTGTGGGTACAGTTTATTGTGGAATAGCGTGTATTGCAGAATATGGTGGTCGCTACTGGGCTCGAACCAGTGACCCCCTCCTTGTAAGGGAGGTGCTCTCCCAGCTGAGCTAAGCGACCTGGGATATAACGTGTGTATTGCAGAATATGGTGGTCGCTACTGGGCTCGAACCAGTGACCCCCTCCTTGTAAGGGAGGTGCTCTCCCAGCTGAGCTAAGCG
>JBOFUF010000485.1:0-11243 GCA_051652445.1 Shewanella sp. | reverse complement strand
AGCGGCAGCGGCAGTGAGCATAGCACCATAATGGCGGCATCGCGTGGCACTACAGGATCCACAATCAAGCCTACTTTGGCTGAAATTGCGGTGGCGTAGGCCATGACGGCTGCAATTGCCAGTAAAAAGATCATCACCGAGCGTTTCGCGCCTGCTTTAATGTGGATCTGCGTTTTGCCGCGCGTTTTAACTAAGCCTTTAGCTAAACGATCTTGATAGATAGGATCATCCGCCAGCTCTTTGCCCATTAAATTAGCAACAACGGCGCCGACCATACAGGCAAGGAACGTTGAGGGAATACAGACGGCCAGTAGCATTAAATAATCCACACCCAATGGCTCTAAAATGCCCGAGAAAAACACCACGGCCGCAGATATCGGCGACGCGGTAATAGCCACTTGGGATGCAACAACGGCGATAGACAGTGGGCGAGAAGGGCGAATGCCTTGCTCTTTGGCCACTTCGGCAATCACAGGTAAAGTGGAAAACGCCGTATGGCCTGTTCCAGCAAAGAGTGTCATGAAATAGGTGACAACAGGGGCCAAAAAGGTAATTTGTTTTGGATGTTTACGTAATAGTCTTTCTGATAGAGAAACGAGATAATCCATCCCGCCAGACACTTGCATGGCTGCAATCGCTGTGATGACCGACATAATGATGAGGATCACATCAATCGGAATATTGCCCGGTTTAAGCCCCATTCCCACTGTCAGTATCAGTACCCCGACGCCACCAGCGAAGCCGACTCCCATGCTGCCCATTCTTGCGCCAAGGTAAATAGCGCCAAGAACGATCAGTATTTCTAATATAACCATAGTATTAACTCTGCTTTGTCATTCAGTTTCAGTAGCGTGTCGTTGTGCTGCGCAGGCTGATGCTTGAATTGGTGAGTTGTGGGCTAAGGAATGCTCCCTAGCCCAACGGAATTACACTGTTGTTCTGCGTTTCGCCTGATATTTAGGATTCATCAGGTTTTCAACCGAGAGGATGTCATCGAGTTCTTCAATCGTTAACAAACCGCGTTCGAGTACCACTTCGCGGACATTTTTACCCGTTTGGGCGCAAATCTTGCCGATGATGTCACCTTCATGGTGGCCAATAATCGGGTTGAGGTAGGTTACGATCCCGATAGAGTTCATCACATGATTCATGCAAATCTCTGGGTTTGCAGTAATGCCTTCAACACATTTTTCACGTAATGAGATACAGGCATTACCCAGTAAACTGAGGGATTCAAACATCGCCTGACCAATCACAGGTTCCATCACGTTAAGCTGTAACTGACCTGCTTCGGCGGCCATAGTAATAGTAATATCGTTACCGACAACCTTAAAGGCAACCTGATTGACGACCTCAGGGATCACTGGGTTAACTTTAGCTGGCATGATAGACGAACCCGCTTGTAGCTCGGGAAGATTGATTTCCTTCAGGCCTGTGCGAGGGCCGGATGACAGTAAGCGCAGGTCGTTGCAAATTTTAGACAATTTTATTGCCATACGCTTAAAGGCACTGTGCAGCATAACGTAGGCGCCACAATCGGATGTCGCTTCGATTAAATCCTCTGCTGGCACATAGGCGCGGCCAGTAATCTCGGCCAGATGCTTAATGGCTAATACGGAATAACCCACAGGTGTATTTAAGCCGGTACCAATGGCGGTTGCGCCTAAATTCACTTCTAATAATAATTCTTGGCAACGTTTGATGGACTTGATTTCTTCTCGCAGCGTGACGGCAAAGGCATGAAATTCTTGGCCTAGGGTCATAGGCACGGCATCTTGCAACTGAGTGCGGCCCATTTTTAAGACGGTCTTAAACTCTGCGGCCTTAGTATCGAAGGCGCTGATGAGATCGCTTAATGCATCTAACAGCACATCGGTACTGTTGATCACCGCAATACGGAAGCCGGTTGGATAGGCATCATTGGTCGATTGGCACTTATTAACATGGTCATTGGGATTGATGACATCATAGCGGCCTTTTTCTAGCCCCATGATCTCCAGTGCAACGTTGGCTAATACCTCATTGGTATTCATGTTGACAGAGGTACCGGCACCGCCTTGATAAACATCGACCGGGAATTGGTCAACAAATCGACCGCTAGTGAGAATTAAGTCGCATGCTTCAATAATTTTGTTAGCGATTTCAGGGTTGATAACGGCTAATTCACGATTGGCCATGGCGGCGGCTTTTTTCGTCAGCATCATGCCTCTGACGAATTCAGGTACATCGGAAATTTTCTGATTACTGAGCTTAAAGTTTTCGATGGCACGCAGTGTATGTATGCCATAATAAAATTCATTAGAAATTTCTTTAGTACCTAATAAATCTTCTTCGATCCGTACGCTATTAGTATCTTTCATTTCGATCCTATCCTATCCCATACAGTTAATAGTTAAATATATCTCCGACTGGTGAGTTGTATGCGGAATATACCGAGGTCACACATGAAAAACTCATCGAAAACATGAAGGAGAATCGTCTCCTTGACTATTGAGTTGATCTTAACGCGTTGGGAATAACAGAATTTAGAGCAAGATCACTTAGCCGTGTTAATAGAGTTTATTTGATTAGGTTATTGGATAGGTGTCACAAATTTAATAAATAGTGCGACCTGTTACTGATTGATGCGTAACAAGTTATCTTGGCGGCTTGTTATAACGAAGTGGTGACATAAATAATGATTTTATGGCTAAATAAACGGCTGCGATGTTATTTTGCCACTGCTCAAAGCGTTTTTTATTGTTTCATTGTCTTATTTCTTTATTTGTTTGCTGCTTTCTAGTGTTGGGTGTTGGTGCTTTTTTTTGATGTTAGTTTAATTATTAAGCAGCTAGCGGGGGTATTTGTTATTTGATGTGGAAAGATCCGTTATTTAATTAGGTGAAATCTGTCACGGTATTGCTTAAATAAAAGTGCAAACTGTGGGTGGTTTATTACTCATAATAGGATGTAACATGAATTTTCCAATGCGTAAGCTCTTACTCTCGGTTAGCTTGGGGTTATTTATTTCTTCTGCGGCGCAAGCGCTGCCACAGGTGCGTATTATTGCCACGGGAGGCACGATTGCCGGCGTCGGGCAGTCGGCGACTGAATCTAACTATCAGGCGGGCGAGGTGGGTATTAGCAGTTTAATTGCGGCAGTGCCTGAAATGAAGCAACTGGCCGATATTCAAGGTGAGCAACTGGTCAAAATCGGTTCGCAGGATATGAACGATAAAGTGTGGCTTGCCTTGGCCAAGCGCATCAATTTACTACTGGCTGATAAAGATGTCGACGGCATCGTGATTACCCACGGCACGGACACGTTAGAAGAAACGGCTTATTTTTTAAACCTCACCATCAAGAGCGACAAGCCTGTGGTATTGGTTGGCGCAATGCGTCCATCAACTGCCATGAGTGCCGATGGTCCGATGAATCTGTACAACGCCGTGGCGACTGCCGCTAACCTTGAATCTAAAGGTCGAGGCGTATTAGTGGTGATGAACGATACCGTATTGAACGCCCGCGATGTGACTAAAACCAATACTACAGGTGTACATACCTTTGGTGCGCCTAATTTGGGTCCGCTTGGCGTTATCCATAACAGCAAGATTGAATACATGGGCAACACTGAGCGTCAACATACGACTCAAACGCCTTTTGATATCAGTAAACTCGACAAGCTGCCACAGGTAGGGATTGTCTACAACTACGCCAATGCCAGCGATTTACCTGTAAAAGCCATGGTTGAAGCGGGCTTTGATGGCATAGTCAGCGCCGGTGTAGGTAATGGTAACCTTTACCACTCAATATTTGACACCTTAGCTAAGGCGAGTCAAAAAGGCACTTTAGTGGTTCGATCTAGCCGAGTGCCAACGGGTGCGACTACACTCGATGCCGAGATAGACGATGCTAAATATGGCTTTATTGCAGCGGGGAATCTTAACCCGCAAAAAGCCCGTATTTTATTGATGCTGTCGTTAACGCAAAGCAAAGATCCACAACAGATCCAACGTTGGTTCCAGCAGTTCTAGGATGCGGCTGTGTGAAACCAGAGCCCTACGGACAGTCGTAGGGCTTTTACATTGCGTGATGCATGGCTGACCTGTGAAGTGGTTTTTCCACGAGGCCATGAGCCAACATATCTGCCTTGTGTGTCAATTTTTAAAGCCAAGATTGTGGGGGCAACTCAGATTTTCAATCAAGATATTGCTCTGTTACTCGATTTACAAAAAGGTAGGGCTTTTTGTTGTTAAAACCCGAGCGGTAAACATATTAACCGTTATTGGGTAATGTTCAGCTCTTGGCCAGGCTTAATAATGCTTTTGCCATTGAGCTGATTCCATTTCATTAAGTCAGCCAGTTTTACCTTGTTCTTACGGGCTATTTTATCCAGTGTGTCGCCGGATTTCACCTTGTATGTTGCCACTTTAGTTGCCGGTTTAGCGCTGGTTTTCGTCTTGGTTGATGGCTTGTTAGCATCTTTTGCCTCTGTCTTCGCCTTAGCTTTTTTAGCCTTAGCGGGTTCAGGTTCACTATCATTGGCTGCCACGGGAGTGAATAGCGTGAGTTCTTGGCCGATTCTTAGGTTGTCAGACGTCAGATTATTGGCCTGTTTTAAGACTTTGACTGACACATCAAACTTAGCCGCGATTGTGCCTAGATTGTCGCCAGATTTGACTCTGTAGCTTTGGCTGTCATAACGTTTTTGAGCGTAGAGTTTGCTTTGATTTTCTTGATATTGACCGATATTTTCCAGTGGCAAGGCGATGTGATATTTGCCTTTGCTGGGGATCACGCCTTGGCGAAAGCCTGGGTTATAGGTTTTAAATTCGGCTTTGCTGAGCCCTGCTGCGTTGGCAATCTGACCGATATCTACGCCATTGGGTGCGGGGACTTTTTCCAAAAAAGGGCGGTTGGCAATGGGGGGTATTTTTAGGCCGTAGTGATTTGACGCGCGCACAATTTGAATAAATGCGAGCCATTTAGGAACGGTTTGTACCCGTTTAGAAGGGATACCTAATGACCAAAAGTCCGTCGGTTTGCCCTTCGCCTTATTTTTATCGATTGCCGCTTTGATCACCAGTTCGCCACTGTTATAACCGGCGACGGCGTTAATCCAATCATTCCCTAGGGTATCGTGCAAGTGTTGTAGGTAGTCGAGCACGGCATCGGTTGAGGCCAGCGCGTCTTTACGGCCATCGTAGGCAGAATTCACCGTTAAACCAAAATTACGCCCAGTAGCGGGGATCATTTGCCACAGTCCCGCGGGACCATTAGCCTGTGCCAGCGGATTATAGCCACTCTCAACGATGGGCAATAACGCCAATTCTAATGGCATGTTACGCGCTTCAAGCTGGCTGACGATGTAATACAAAAATGGCTCGGCACGGTCGCTGATTTGATTCATAAATCTTTGTTTGCCATCGAAAAAGTTGCGATGAACGCGCACGTCAGCATCGTCATTGATCACAATGGTATTTGCATGCTGGATTTTCTCCCACAGATCGGCGTATTGCTCTATGACCGGATCCGGTGGGGTAGGAGTATCAGTCACTGGCTCGGGGGGACTGCTTGCCATGTCATCTGCGCGAGTGTTCAGTTCAGAGGCTGAAGAGCTTGCTGATGCGCTGACGCAGCCACTGAGGTGCGCCGTTAGCATGGCTAGCATGAGCACTGCAAATGCGTGCGTTTTACGAAAATTTTTTCGCATGACAGTCCTGTTATTAGGTGACTTAGTATCCAATATTTGTGCACATGCTAATCTGTTTTCGAGTTTCTGGATAGTTTTGTGGATTACCAGCCCAATGGAGATTATGAGTCTGAACAGGCGGCGCAGATGTTCAAGGTTTTTGATTTTTTAGGCGATGGGTTACTATGGCCGCGATTTTTCATTGATTTGGGTAGTAAAGTGCAGACGTTAGCGCAGTTAAGAGCAGGGCAGTTACACGGGATATCACGGTTACAATTGGTTGAAGGGTTGACCGAGTTTCCGCGGGAGATTTTTGACTTAGCCGATACGCTTGAAATCCTCGATTTGTCGAATAATCAATTGAGTACGTTGCCAGATGATTTACATCGTTTATCACGTTTAAAGATCATCTTTGCCTCTCATAACCGTTTCGAACATTTGCCAGAGGCATTAGGGCGCTGTGCTAAGTTAGAGATGATTGGCTTTAAGGCGAATCAAATCAAAACGGTTAGCGCAGCGGCATTACCACGGCAAACTCGTTGGCTTATTTTAACTGATAACCACATTGAGACCTTGCCTGCGGCGATGGGCGATTTACTGCGTCTGCAAAAACTCGCATTAGCGGGTAACCGTTTAACGGCTTTGCCTGAGTCTATGGCCTATTGTCGTAACTTAGAGTTAGTGCGCTTGTCGGCAAACCAATTGCCCGCGCTACCCAGTTGGTTGCTCAGCTTGCCTAAATTGACTTGGCTTGCCTTTGCGGGGAATCCATTGAGCCATACCTTAGTCGATCCCCATGCGGATGTGGCCACAGTGCCAAACGTAACTATGGATGATTTCACCTTGGCAGAGAAGCTGGGTGAAGGCGCATCTGGGGTAATTTACCGTGGCGATTGGTTAAATCAAACCATGGTGACTGCGACGGGGTCATCGCAGATCGCAGTTAAACTCTTTAAGGGTGAAGTGACCAGTGATGGCTATCCCGCCGACGAGTTAGATTGCTGTCTCACAACGGGCGATCATCCCTGCCTGATTAAAGTTGTGGCGCACATTAGCCAGCAAGAGCAATTGGGTTTAGTGATGGAACTTATTCCGCCAGGGTTTAGTAACTTAGGACTACCACCAAGTCTTGTCACCTGCACTCGCGATACCTTTAAAGACGGTAGCGAATTTCGCCTTGATGACGTCGCCAAAATCACCCACCAGTTGGCCGATGCGATGGCGCATATGCATGCTCAGCAAGTGAGCCATGGTGATGTTTATGCACACAATATAATGGTTGATGCACAGATGAACCTGTTGTTTGGTGATTTTGGTGCAGCGTCCAATTTATGTCAGCTATCTCGACAAGAATGCGTGGCGATGGAGGCGATTGAAGTGCGCGCGCTGGGTTGCTTGATTGAAGATCTTTTGACTTATGTCGATGCGACGGTCAATCCTGCGCGCTACACCCAGTTGAGTGTCGTTAAGGATCACTGTATGCAATGGGACGTGCGTCAGCGTCCGCGTTTTGCTGAGGTAAAAAACATGCTTGAACTGCTGCATGATTGAACTGCTAAATGATTGAATTGCTATAGTGGACCCCTTAGTCCAGAAAAATATCTGTGCAATCGCTTAATATAAAAAGAATAGCTATTTAACTTAAGGTTGCGCTAGCTTGGTCCCATTTAGGTCATCTTCACCGTTAGTCATTGAATGGTGGGATACATCATCATTTGGGTCTATACCAGTTCAACAGGAGTTTTATTCATGTCAGCTTTACCAAGCGAGTATGCCCATATTCATGTTGAGCAAGCAGGTGGCCCCGAGGTGATGCAGCTATCGCGCTCACCTTTACCTGTGCCAGGGGTTGGCCAAGTGTTGATCCGCGTGCATGCAGCAGGCGTGAATGGCCCCGATGTTAAACAAAGGGTGGGCGCGTATCCACCGCCACCGGGTGCATCATTGATTATTGGTCTTGAGGTTGCTGGGGATATTTGTGCTCTGGGTCAGGGCGTGCGCCAATGGCAAGTTGGCGATAAGGTCTGCGCCCTAGTGCCGGGCGGTGGTTATGGCGAGTATGTGCTCACCTATGCTGACCATTGTTTGCCTATTCCGACGGGGTTTAGTTATGTTCAGGCAGCCGCGCTGCCTGAAACGTTCTTCACCGTATGGGGTAACCTGTTTATGCGTGCGGGACTGAAAGCGGGCGAGACGGTACTGATCCATGGGGGCTCAGGCGGTATTGGCAGTGCGGCTATTCAGTTGGCCAGTGCGCTGGGGTCAACAGTGATAGCGACGACGGGGCAGGATGAGAAACGCGATTATTGCTTGAGCCTTGGCGCCGCTGAAGTCATCAACTATCGTACTCAACACTTTGTTGAACCTGTGATGGCACTCACTCAAGATAAGGGCGTAAACGTCGTCTTTGATATCGCAGGTGGCGATTTTATCAATCTCGACTTACAAGCCTTAGCGATGGACGGGCGCATGGTGTCGGTAGCGATGCAGCGCGGCCCTAAGGCCGAGGTCGAGATTTTCCGCCTGATGGCAAAACGTATCATGTGGACAGGGTCGACCCTAAGACCGCAGAGCGTGGAGGCCAAAGCCGCTATTGCCGGCCAATTATTGGAGAAGGTTTGGCCACTATTAAACGCCCATAAAATTGTCCCTCATATTTTTGCCACCTTTCCATTAGCACAAGCCGCTAAAGCCCATGCTTTGATGGAGTCGGGTGAGCATAGAGGCAAAGTCGTTCTGACGGTAATTTGAGTTTGGAATACTTGCCTATTTTATTAGTAATAAAACTTGCCACGCCGATTTTTTAGACTAAAGTCGTGAATGATTAAACTTTTTGGGTACTTTGGCAGAAATTAATCGGTAATTAGTGAAAATTTCATGGTATGAGGCATTGATTATCGGAAATATTCTGTAAAAATACTCAGTTGAAAACGTCAGAGACTTTCAGGCGCTATTCGTGGATAAAAGCCAGCGATGCTTCGCTTATTCAGGCTAAAAAACTCATGGTGTATGTGTTGATTTAAGGGTATTAGCATATATGTATAACACAGCAAAGAAACAGGTTTGGTATGGTGAGCTGAGAACATCGAAAGGCAACGCGATTGTCGTCCATGACAACCAGCTGCCCGATGCCTCCCCAGGACGTGTCTACCTCTACAATGCCGATCGCGATGCGATCATTGAGTATGTGGAAGATATAGTCAAAGTGAACCTATACGACTTAGACGAGGCTGCGTTAAAAGCGGCTGAGACTAAGTGCGGTGGGGCATGGAAGGCGGCAAGAGCTCAATTTATGAGTAAACATCAAGATCGCATTGACTTGAAAAACGTGAAGGAAACTGCGCCTGTACGTAAGGCAAAGCCTGACGTTGAACCAGAAGTCGAATCCGATGCCGTTGGCGTAGATTTTGACGATGATTGGGTCGATGATTTTGATGATTAACACAGTGGTAAGCTAAGGGTTCGCGCTGTGAGTGTAAGGAATAAAATAGGGCTTATTTTATTCCTTATCGCCCTCCTTGCTGCTTAGCGCTAATTATTTTTTTGCATGCTTTTATCGTTTTTTATTGCGAATGGCTACGCATTGTTATCGAACTGATGGCGACCTACAGTGCCATTTAAAAAATGAGCACAGTACGGCTGCACGCTCGGTTGATGGGTATAAACCGTCATCGCACGACCGCTGATGGGACTGCTTAAACAGCCCAAACGAGTGAGTGAACCATCGGGAGTATTCATCATATAACAGTGATCATCACCGCGAGTGCTTGCCAGTTCAGTGGCATGCAGCTTGTCACCTAAGCGTATTGGTTGGCTTAAATCAAAAATTGTCCCTTGAGTCTGGGTTATGCCAGTGGGAACACTCACATCCTTCATGGTCAGATAGCACTTGGCATCGATTTGCAGCAGATGTTCGTGATGGGTCTTCGAATCATCGAGGTTGAAATAACTGTGCTGGGTTAGACTAACGGGGCAGGCTTTATCGACAGCCGCTGGGATTTCTATGTACAAATTATTGCCTGTTCTGCTCATTCCCTGTTCGGGCTAGTTATCTATGCGACTCGCGGCAGCACTGGCGGAACATAAATATACAGTGGCATCGATGGCCGTTTTTTTGAAGAATTCATGTTCAACGGCGGCAACGACAGCGTCGGTCAACTCATGGTCGACTAAAGCGACCACACAACCGTCGGTCATGCGGATCCCACCACGTTCGCCGATCACTTGGCTGACAATATCAACTAAGAGATCAAATTCAGGCAGTGTGACTTCAAAATCGTCACGCAGTGAAGCATGGGATTCTGCCATTAAGCGACTGAATTTTTGTATATTATTTTGCTCTAAGGCGCGAGCAGCATGTTGAGCTCTTTGGTTTTCAGTGACGACGTGTTTTGCTCGGCGGTATAACACTTCATCTAAATCGGTTTTTGCACTTTCGAGTTGGCGTAAATTGAGGTGACGCAATGCATCTAAGCCAAAGTGTTCGGCCGCTTGGGCGCATTCAGTGCGACGCTGTTCATGGGTGGCGGCTAACCGTTGTTTCTCAATGTGAGCGTCTATGATGATAAGGCTTAAGTTTTCTGGTATGGGAATCGCTTCGCTGTCCAGATCTAAGCAGTCGATCAGCAGTGCGTGGTCTTGTTCTCCCATGGCGCTGCACATTTGATCCATGATGCCACAAGATGATTTGACATACCTGTGTTCGCCGCGTTGTGCCAGTTGTGCTACCGCCATGGGGGATAAATGCAGTTGGCTGGTATCACTAATGGCGGTACCGAAGGCGACAACGAGTGCGCTCGAAGATGAAAGACCGGCGGCAAGTGGCACATCACCCACAACGGCTAAGTCTAAGCCCTTGGCCAATAAGCCTGTTTGCGCCATTGCGGCGGTAAAGCCTTTGAGGTAGTTGACCCAGCCATCTTGCGGGTCCATGTCATTTTCTTGGCCGAAGTTCCACTCTTTAATTTGCCCCGGAAATGCATCAGCAACGGCACGAAACTTAGTATCGTCACGGCGCTTTACTGCAATAACGGTATGAAAATTAATGGCTGCAGGGAGTACAAAGCCATCATTGTAATCTGTGTGTTCACCGATCAGATTGACGCGCCCAGGAGCTTGATATAAATCGTCAGCTTTAGTGCCAAAGGTTTGGACAAATAGCTTAGTGGCACGTTGCGCAGGGTTTGACATGCTGTAAAAAATTCCCAAAAAGCGGAGCTAAGTTCATTACTGTCGTCGATTTATATCACGACTGAGTCGGTGATGTAACTGAGATTTTGTGCTGAAATAACGATAGGCTGCAATGAGTCAGTCGATACTGGGGTGAGGAGATAAGATAGTGTATTGATTGTTTTATCTAGTCAATTGATTTGTAAAGATTTGTAAGTATTTAGTTGGGTGCCGCACAAACTAGCAGAGGATATTACTGCTCGTTTGTGCGACCGGTTATGGCATGATTTAAATTTAATACCGCATTTGCATACTTAACTGCGTGGCTCCACATTAATGTTAGGCTCAGGCACTTGTACAGTATCCTCGACTTAAACTGTATTTTTTTCTGATTCTTGTAATA
>JBOFUF010000484.1:0-2509 GCA_051652445.1 Shewanella sp. | reverse complement strand
TGATACCTTAAAAAACCGATTTAAACTGTTAATTGAAATTAGTTATATCTGTTTAAGGTATTGATTGCTATTGGTAATTGTCAATTGTCACGCTGTTGATTTGTTAGTTAAAAATTAATGTGCTCTAGCTCTGATTTTTAGTGGTTGTTCTTCATCATTATAGCGCCACTGGTCAATTGTTTGTGTGTTCAGCGGACAGTTAGGTTGAGTGAAAAAGATACAACTAATGATAATTAGGAGTGAATGATGAAGCGATGGAAATCCAAAGCAGCGTTGAGTGTTTTGCTTTGTTTAGGTACAGCAATGAGCGGCACCACAATTGCCGCCGATGCAAAGGCGGATGGTAAGGCTGTAGCTGGGCATAGTGAACATGGTGAGAAGCAACAGTCTTCTTATGCGAGATCGATTATAGCGAATCCCGATACTACGCTAGAAACCCGTGGCGTCAGAACGCTGCAGGATTATATCGTAGCTGAGCAAGAGCTATTTGACTTTTTATTTGAAAACCATCCGGTGTTTAAATATGAAGCGGACGGTCGCTTGATTGGTAAGTATGAAATCAGTGATCGTGGCGAAGAATATTTAAAAGCCGGTGGTAGTGTTGCTTATAGTAAGCACAGTACTGAAGTTAACCCTAACGATGGCACCGCGGTTACTTACAGCGACTATACCGATGGTAAGCGTCCAAAGGCGATGCAATACCGCTTAGGCGAGAAGTCAATTTTAGATTTCCCGAACAAATTTGTTGGCCCAGAAAAGTGTGGTGAGTGTCACGCTCCTGAGTACGAAAAATGGAAACGTTCACGTCACTCTAAAGTGCTGCGCTTCCCAGGTGAGCATCCAGAAGTGGATAACGACCTGAAAAAACCTATGTATGGCACTAATACCTCTATTTTACCTGATGGTATTACAGCGGATGCTATTTATGCCACGATTGGTACCCCTCGTACTAAATACGGTTTTATGGACTCTTGGCTCGTGCGTGGTTCTTACCATGTTCGAGACGGTCTGTTAAAAGACGGTACTGGGACTATGGTCGCCGGTGGTAACCAATTCTCTCGCCTTTGGGCTGAATGGTTAACGCCTGAAATGGCTAAGAAAATTCAAAAAGTTATCCCAACCTTCCCCACTAAGATGGCAGACTTTGGCGATAGCGGTTCACACCAATGGGGTATGGGTTCATACGGCGCGAAATTCGAGAAAGAATTCCTGTTCCAACCCGCCAGCTCTTACTGTGAAATGTGTCACTCCTTCAAGTTTGACTTCAAAAATAAGGATGAGTTTTTTGCTGCCCTAGGTAACGCCAAAGAACTGCAAAAGCACACTATTTCCAAAGGTGTTACCTGTGAAGAATGTCATGGCGCTGGCGGTCACTTAGACGGTGGCACAGGCGGTGGTATGCCTTCAAACTGTTCACGTTGTCACCAACGTTTCAACTTTGCTGAAGAGTTGGCCGAAACGCCACAAGCGCAAGAAAAGCTGGAATACGCGTTTAACGTGAAGATGAAGTCTTCTTGCCCATCTTGTGGTACTGAAGGTTCACAAATGTTTGCCTCTGCTCACTATGACAAAGGCATGCGTTGTGGCACTTGTCATGATCCACACGAAGTGACTGAGAATGATTGGCAATCTGGTTTTACTAAGCCAAAAATCATCAAAGAATGTACTGACTGTCATAAAGCGCAGGCTGAGATTGCCAGTAACAATGACACCCACAGCAATGTTAATTGCCAAAGCTGTCATATGCCAAACATGGGTAGCTGTGAGAACTTCACTGCTATGCAATACCCAGATATGGCCGGTTTTGACAACGTTCGTCGTTCACACATGTGGAAAATCGATGTTGATCCACTGCGTAAGACATTGAATCCACCTGCGGGTAAATCTCGCGATGCAACCACTAAAGGTTGGACGGTTGCTAAAGATGAAAACGGCTACAACTACCTCGACTTAATGTGGACTTGTGCTCGTACTTCACCTTCTGATCAATACGTTGTGGAAAACAAAGGCTGTCATAGCCAGTTCCAATCTGAGCTAGAAGTGGGTTTACACTTCGAAGACCAAATGGAAATCTACGGCGAAGTTCAAAAATGGCAGAAGCCAGTTAAAGACACTTTCGCCAAAGTTGTCCAAGGTTTAGAGCGTATCGACAAGCTGATGGAAGTCACTAAGTTACCGCTTGCGCAGAAAACTGAAGTGCTAATGCTGACTGACAAAGCTCAAGACGTGGTGAAACTGGTTAAGGCTGACGGTTCATGGGGTGCACATGGTGCGCGTTATACCCAAAAACGTTTAGACGCCGCGTTAACTTACGTGCAGCAAGCTCAGGCCATCGTTGATGGTAACTACAGCGCTACAAAGTAGTTCGACCCCACACCCTATCGGCGATGCTGCTTGTCGCAAATAGGGTGTAGTTAAACTCCCGGCAGCTTAGGGTGCCGGGTATTTAAGAGACTGATTATGAATAAACTCATTCGCCACATTTTGACTCAAGTTGCACTCATCGTGG
>JBOFUF010000483.1:0-10501 GCA_051652445.1 Shewanella sp. | reverse complement strand
TACAAGGTAATAGCAACACTGCGCGGATGTGTGATGGCTTGTTAACCGAGGCCAAGGTCAATAGCAGTCAAATTAGCTTGATTGAAAGCTGTATTGCAGTTGAGCAACTGGCCGATTCAGAGCAGGTAATCAATACCCTGCTGCCGAGAGTCAACCAGCGCAGCCAAGCCGCCGATACCCTTGGCCACAACTTTGCCGCTGCGGGTATGGCGAGCATGTTGAGCGCGCTGCTTCAGCTTAAAAACCAAGCACAGCCACAAGCGAATCAAGTACAGCACGCGCTCGTTGCCACGTTTAGCCAAGGGAAATGCGCGCAGTTATTGCTCAGCCAAAGTGCTACACAAGCGCACAGTTTGCAGCAAAGGCTTGAACAAGACTTAACGCTTTCGGAGCAAAAACACTTAATAAAACAAGTCACGCTCGGTGGCCGCGATATCTATCAGCATATTCTGGATACGCCGCTATCAAATCTTGATGCTATACAACAAAAAGCCCGAGCCATGACAGCATTGCCAGCGCGCAGCCAGCGCAAACATGTGGCCCAAATAGCGAGCAAGGACACGAGTCGCTTTACAACAAGCAGCCCAACCACGGCTCAACAAAAAGAGACATTAAGCAGCATACCCATGAATGCCCTAAGCACGCCCAATAACAACACCACTCAAGCAGAGCCCAAAGCTGCGGCATTTTTAAGCAACCAGCAACTCGCCCGTGAAGCCCATTTAGCCTTTTTACAAAGCCGTGCGCAGGGCTTGAAACTGGCTGATGCCTTGATGAAAACCCAACTTAAGGGTGAACAGACATCAATTGGCCAAGCTGCGCCAGCGGAGCTGCAAGCCATTGTTCAGGCATCTGCGACAGCGGTTCTTCCACATCCTGCGCTTTATCCCAACCAAGTGCTTTATCCCAATCATGCAACCGTGCCACAGTACACGCCGCCAACGCCGATAAGCAAACCGTGCATTTGGGATTATGCGGATTTAGTTGAGTACGCAGAAGGCGATATTGCTAACGTCTTTGGCCCAGATTACGCCATTATCGACAGCTATTCGCGCCGTGTACGCCTGCCAACCACTGACTATTTGCTGGTCTCTCGGGTAACAAAATTAAACGCCCAGATGAACCAATATCAGCCTTGCACTATGACCACGGAATACGACATTCCTGTGGACGCGCCATATTTAATCGATGGCCAAATTCCTTGGGCCGTGGCGGTCGAGTCGGGTCAATGTGACCTGATGCTGATAAGCTACCTAGGCATCGATTTTGAAAACAAGGGCGAGCGCGTTTATCGCCTGCTCGATTGCACCCTGACCTTCCTTGGCGACTTACCGCGCGGGGGCGACACCCTGCGCTACGACATTGCCATCAACCACTTTGCCCGCAATGGCGATACCTTGTTGTTCTTCTTCTCCTACGAATGTTTCGTGGGCGACAAGCTGATCCTGAAAATGGATGGCGGCTGTGCCGGCTTCTTCACCGATAAGGAACTCGCCGACGGCAAGGGCGTTATTCACACCGAAGCTGAAATCAAAGCGCGCAATCTTGCCTTGAATAATCCGAATAAGCCGCGCTTTAATCCGCTGCTTAACTGCGCGCAAAACCAATTTGATTACAGCCAAATCCATAAACTGCTCGGCGCCGATATCGGTGGCTGTTTTGGCGGCGCCCATGCGGCGCATCAAGCCCAACACGGTTTGCAGCCCTCACTGTGTTTTGCATCGGAAAAATTCCTGATGATTGAACAGGTCAGCAATCTTGAGGTGCATGGCGGCGCGTGGGGCTTAGGCTCAGTGCAAGGCCATAAGCAGCTCGAAGCCGACCATTGGTATTTCCCGTGTCATTTCAAGGGCGACCAAGTGATGGCGGGGTCATTAATGGCTGAAGGTTGTGGTCAATTACTGCAATTCTTTATGCTGCATATTGGTATGCACGCCAGCGCAGAAGAAGGTGGTGTTAAAAATGGTCGTTTCCAGCCCCTCGAAAACGCCTCGCAAAAAGTGCGCTGTCGCGGTCAAGTCTTACCGCAATCTGGCCTGCTCACCTATCGCATGGAAATCACCGAAATAGGCATGAGCCCGCGCCCCTATGCTAAGGCGAATATCGATATTTTGCTCAATGGCAAAGTGGTGGTGGATTTCCAAAACCTTGGGGTGATGATCAAAGAAGAAGCCCAGTGCACCCGCTACCTCGCGGATAATGCCACCAGCACAGCTGACCATGTAACTAACCATACGACTAAAAATGTCGCTAAACATGCTGCTTCGGCTGCGCCGCTTGCTTCAACAACACCCCTATTGTTAACCGCGCCGCTGATGGCACAATTGCCTGATTTAACTGCGCCAACCAATAAAGGCGTCGTGCCACTTAAGCACGTACCTGCACCGATTGCGCCAGAAGGTTCTAAGTATGCTAACCGCGTGCCCGACACCCTGCCGTTCACGCCGTACCACATGTTCGAATTTGCCTCTGGCTACATCGAAAACTGCTTCGGCCCCGATTTCAGTATCTATCGCGGCCTTATTCCACCGCGCACGCCTTGCGGTGATTTACAGCTGACGACTCGCGTGATTGCCATTGACGGCAAACGCGGCGAGCTGAAAAAGCCCTCATCTTGTATCGCTGAATATGAAGTGCCTGCTAATGCTTGGTATTACAGTAAAAACAGCCATCACGCCGTGATGCCCTATTCTGTGCTGATGGAAATATCACTGCAGCCCAACGGCTTTATCTCAGGCTATATGGGCTCCACCTTGGGCTTCCCCGGCCAAGAGCTGTTCTTCCGTAACTTAGACGGTAACGGCAAGCTACTGCGCAAGGTGGATTTACGCGGCAAAACCATAGTGAACGACTCACGTTTGTTATCGACTGTGATTGCTGGCAGCAACATCATTCAGAATTTCAGTTTTGAATTAAGCTGCGATGGCGAGCCTTTCTACCAAGGTAAAGCGGTATTTGGCTACTTCAAGGGCGATGCACTGAAAAACCAGTTAGGCATAGACAACGGCAAGACCACTCAGCCTTGGCATGTGCAAAATGGCATAACCGCCGATAGCAAAATCAATCTGTTAGATAAACAACATCGCAGCTTTAACGCGCCAGAAGGTCAGCCACATTACCGCTTAGCGGGCGGTCAACTTAACTTTATCGACAAGGCTGAAATCGTCACTGCCGGCGGTAAAGCGGGCCTTGGCTATTTATACGCCGAGCGCACCATTGACCCGAGTGATTGGTTCTTCCAATTCCACTTCCATCAAGATCCGGTAATGCCAGGCTCATTAGGGGTTGAAGCTATTATCGAGCTGATGCAAACCTATGCGATTGACCAAGACCTTGGTACGGGCTTTAAGAATCCTAAATTTGGGCAGATTTTATCGGATATCAAATGGAAATATCGCGGCCAAATTAACCCATTAAACAAGCAGATGTCACTGGATGTGCACATTACCAGCGTGACAGACGACAAGGGCAAACGCATCATTATGGGCGATGCCAACTTAAGTAAAGATGGCCTGCGGATTTATGAAGTCAAAGATATCGCCATCTGTATTGAAGAAGCCTAGTAAGTTTACGCTGTTAGAAAGATACGAATAACAAATAACGAATCATTGCGCCGCCCTGGCTCTCCACATCGCACAAGGCGGCACTGATAACATGAGAACACCTATGACTAGCCATACTCTCGATCACTTCAATAGCAATAACGAAAAACTCAGCCCTTGGCCGTGGCAAGTTAACGATGCTGAATTAAGTTTTGATATCGACTCATTAGGCAAAAAACTCAAAGATTTAAGCCAAGCCTGTTACCTAGTCAATCACAGCGAAAAAGGCTTAGGCATAGCGCAATCAGCCGACGTCACGACCAGTGACAGCCAAGCGCCGCAGGGCTCGCACCCCGTCAGCGCCTTTGCGCCCGCCCTTGGCACTCAAAGTTTAGGCGACAGCAATTTTCGCCGCGTCCACGGGGTTAAATACGCTTACTACGCCGGCGCTATGGCCAACGGGATTGCCTCGGAAGAACTGGTTATCGCCCTAGGTCAAGCGGGCATTTTGTGCTCATTTGGCGCGGCGGGGTTAATTCCATCGCGGGTTGAAGCGGCCATTACCCGCATTCAAGCGGCGCTGCCCAATGGTCCTTACGCTTTTAATTTAATTCACAGCCCAAGCGAGCCCGCCTTAGAGCGCGGCAGTGTTGAGCTGTTTTTAAAACATAAAGTGCGCACGGTCGAAGCCTCGGCATTTTTAGGGTTAACGCCGCAAATCGTCTATTACCGCGCAGCGGGGTTGAGCCGCGACGAACATGGCGAAATCGTCATTGGCAACAAAGTCATCGCAAAAATCAGCCGCACCGAAGTCGCGACGAAGTTTATGGCGCCGGCACCGGCTAAAATCCTTGAGCAATTAGTGAGTGACGGTCTTATTAGCCCAGATCAAATGGCGATGGCGCAACGGGTGCCCATGGCGGACGACATCACGGCCGAAGCCGACTCCGGCGGCCATACCGACAATCGTCCATTAGTCACGCTTTTGCCGACGATTTTGGCGCTCAAAGATGAAATCCAAGCGAAATACCAATACAAAACCCCCATCCGCGTTGGCGCAGGCGGCGGCGTAGGCACACCCGATGCAGCACTTGCCACCTTCAACATGGGCGCGGCGTTTATCGTCACAGGTTCAATCAACCAAGCGTGTGTTGAAGCGGGCGCGAGTGAACACACCCGCAAGTTACTCGCCACCACAGAAATGGCCGATGTAGCGATGGCGCCTGCCGCCGATATGTTCGAAATGGGCGTGAAATTACAAGTGGTTAAGCGCGGCACTTTGTTCCCGATGCGCGCCAATAAGCTGTATGAACTCTATACCCGTTACGATTCGATTGATGCCATTCCCGCAAACGAGCGTAAAAAGCTTGAAGAGCAAGTGTTTCGCTCATCTCTGGATGACATTTGGGCGGGCACAGTCGCCCACTTTAACGAGCGCGATCCTAAGCAAATCGAGCGGGCACTGGATAACCCTAAACGTAAGATGGCGCTGATTTTCCGCTGGTACTTAGGTTTATCGAGCCGCTGGTCAAACACTGGTGAAGTCGGCCGCGAAATGGATTACCAAATCTGGGCAGGCCCAGCGCTCGGGGCATTTAATGCGTGGGCCAAAGGCAGTTATTTAGATGATTATCGCGAGCGCAATGCGGTGGATTTAGCCAAACATTTAATGGTGGGCGCGGCCTATCAAGCGCGGATTAACCTGTTGTTATCCCAAGGCGCGAGCATTCCAGTTAGCCTGCAGCGCTGGAAACCGCTACATCGTTTTTAGCCGCTGCGGGACTATAGTTGCGGGACTATAGTTGCGGGACAATAGAGGCATCAAGCTGACCAAGAGGCAATACGACTCAAGGCCTTGCTTGATGCCATCTGCTTTACTACCTCATTAGCGCTTGATATTAAGTAAGCTGAGAACGGCAATGGGCCATCGAGACAGTCTATATCGACTTTCAGGTATGATTGAAATTGATGACGCCTTGGTCGGTGGCAAAAGAAAAGCTAGCGACTAAGGTTGTTGGTTTGTAAGCTCAATCGCTTTAGCGATGAGTCGTTCACAAACGACTCATGACCAAAGGGCAAATGCCCAAACAAGGGAAATTTATGAATGTGAAAAAAGTGGATTTGGCCAAGACAACCTTGGGGGTGCTGTTTATCAGTCTCCTTATTATCTCCTGCTTTATGGTGTTGCGGCCATTTCTGCCGGCACTGGTATGGGCCACCATGATCACCATTGCCACTTGGCCGCTAATGTTGATTATGCAGCGCCTGCTGGGTGGCAAGCGGATGCTGGCCGCACTGTTTATGGCGCTGGTACTGCTGCTGATATTTGTTATCCCGCTCTTTATGGCCCTGGCTAATTTGGCAGAGAAAGCCCCTGCACTGATTGCGCTGGCTACCGACATCAGTAATTCGCCACCGCCCAAGCTATTTTGGCTGCAAGACGTGCCAATGGTGGGCGACAAGCTCTATGAGTTCTGGCAGCAAATTCTGGCGAGCGGTGGTCAGGTGCTGTTTGCAAAATTGGCGCCCTATTTTGGCCAGACTGCCAAATGGCTGGCCTCTCAGGCCGGTAATCTGGGGCTGCTGTTCGTCCACTTCCTGCTTACGGTCGGTATCTGCGGTGTGCTCTATCACTCCGGTGAAGTGGTAGCGACCGGCATTCGCCGCTTCGCCCACCGGCTGGCAGGTCAGGGTGGTGACAATGCCACCGTGCTGGCTTCCCAGGCGATCCGCGCAGTAGCGATGGGGGTAGTGGTGACCGCGCTGGTGCAATCCTCGGTGGCCGGTATCGGTCTGCTGATTGCCGGTATCCCTTACGCCATGGTGCTGGTGGTGGTGATGTTCCTGCTGATCGTCGCCCAGATCGGCCCCTTCCCGGTGCTGCTGGCCTGTATCGGCTATCTCTACTGGAGCGGCGACACCACTTGGGGCACCTTCCTGCTAGTGTGGTCAATGATTGCGGGCACCATGGACAACTTCCTGCGCCCCTTCCTGATTAAGCGTGGCGCCGACCTGCCGCTCATCCTTATACTGGTGGGGGTCATCGGCGGATTGCTGACTATGGGGATCATCGGTTTGTTTATCGGCCCTGTGGTGCTGGCTGTGGGTTACACCCTGCTGGATGCCTGGATCAAGGAAGATGACCAACCGGCAGCTGTTGTTGAACCGCCCAAGGCCCTGTGACGATTCAGTAATAAGACGATTCAGCCATCAATAGCTGATGAAAATAGCCGCTTATCGGGCGGCTATTTTGTTTACTACCATCCCATTTAGGTTCGATTAGCGGATCTATGATTTCCACCGTTCCTTGTGTGAGCAGCCGTCTCATCGCGGGTTTCACTCAAATAAAAATCTATTACTGCACCGAATTTATCCACTGCCCGGTAATAGTAAACCCACTGTCCTTTAAACTTTATATAGGTTTCATCCATTCGCCACGAGCTAGATAGTGGCGCATATTTGATAACCCAACGGTTTAATGTTGAGTGATCCAAATGGATGTTTCCCTCAGCGAAGATGTCCTCAATATCACGGTAGCTAAGCTTATAAGCAAGGTAGCTAAGCTTATAAGCAAGCTAATAACCAAGCGCCAGCATGATGAGAGTTCAATACCCGACTACTTTTCAGTGTTTCACAAAGCAGCAACGGAGTTCGAATGCCCCTTACGTTGGGCTTTTCAAAAATGACTCGACTCAGGCTATAATCAACACCGCGAAGCACAATGCCAATGCGATTCACACATTATTGTTATTTACATCACTTTCTTCACTCTATCGTTAAGGATCCGCCCACCGATGACAACTGCTTCCAATAGCCCCTTTGCCGTATTAAATCAAACCACTGCGACCTCATTTAATGAGCAAAAAAATCTGATTAAACGGGTATTTAAAGGTAAACCAGTGCAATGTCCCCAGTGTAAACTGCCCCTCAAAGTGATCTTGCCAGAGCAAGCAAAAGCCGACCAAGCAGCGGGGATTTACTGTGCGAAAGGCTGTACTGATATCGAACTCGATATGGAAGCTGTCGCGGGACTCTAATCATGCCGAACCCGAGCACACTTGCGTTAGCGTCACATGGACGGCCACGCGGCGGTGAGCATAGCCGGTTAATTAACGGTTATAAAGAAACCATCTCTGATATTAAACACTTAACCACTGCCACTCCAGCAAAGGGTGACGACTCCCTTGCTGGTCAAGGCTCAGCGTGACGTTAAATACACTTTTAGCGGGAATGCTTCCCACGCCCTTGGGCGTGCCGGTCATGACAATGTCGCCGTCATCCAGACTGATAAACCCTTGCAACTCAGACAATATGGTCTGAGGTTTGTAGATCATTAACTCGATATTCCCCTCTTGAACCCGTTTGTCATTAATACTCAAGCTAAAATGCAGCGGCGCCTCGGCATCATCAATCGCCACAAACGGACTGAATAGCGCAGCACCATCGAAAGCCTTTGCCCGCTCCCAAGGTAATCCCTTCGCTTTTAACTTGCTTTGTAAATCACGTTTAGTGAGATCTAACCCCACGGCGACGCTGCTAAAGCGGCCCCCTTGAAACATAAAACACAACTCGGCTTCATAGTGCAATACCTCGCCTTGATGTTGTGACTGTAATTGCGTCGAAATGGCTGAGTTGGGCTTTAAAAACACCACCATCTCCTCGGGAATGTCATTGCCTAACTCATGGATATGATCCACATAATTGCGTCCAATACAGACAATTTTGGTCGGTATGACGTACTTTTCGCCCATAACTACTGATTTCATCTTTAATCCTTCTTAAGATACAACGCCAACCAATGCCGTCACTGAGTCATCACGCCGCCCCATTGACTCACTCGTTCAAGGCACGCGTTCAGTTCACGCAAGTCATCGCAGCATAACTTTTGCGCCTAGATTCTAGCGCCTAAGCATATTCCATCACAAATTCATCGAGTTGCTCGTTAGCGATTTCGATCTCATCCCCTTCGAACTGGGCGATATGAAACATGCCCTCGCCTTCGTTTGTTACAGGGATATTACTGATCCCGATGATAATACCGTCAGTTGGCGCACGAATCGCCACACTGTCACCACCGTGGGGACTGACAATATGGGCAATGATGTAACCTTTGGTCACCCGCTGGCCAAGCTTGAGCTTCATATTGACTAAACCATCGGATTCGCTACGCACCCAATAACTGCGAATCGCTCTCACACTCGCGCCTTTTTTACTCACTCGCCCTTTAAGCATACCTAAACTGCGCATCACATTGAGCACACCTTTGAGGCCAGATTTTATCGACAATTCGCTAAAACGCAGCGCCTCACCCGCTTCATATAAAATGCAAGGAATCCCCTGTTGATTTGCATAACCTCGCATAGAAATACTGCGCGCTTTAGAATGCATGATCAGCGGTGCACCAAAGGCATTGGCCATCGCCTGCATCGTCTCATCATTGGTATCACAGCGAATTTGCGGTAAATTATCCCTATGGATGGCTCCGGTATGTAAATCAATCACATGGGTTGCATGAACTAATAACTGAGTCGCAAATAAATTAGCTAACCGACTTGCGAGCGCCCCTTTGCTAGAACCGGGAAAGCAACGATTTAAATCGCGGCGGTCAGGCAAATAACGGGATTGCTGAATAAAGCCAAACACATTCACTATTGGCACCACAATTAACGTGCCCGTCAGATTCTTTGGATTCACTCTGGCTAATAAACGCCGACAAATTTCGATGCCATTGAGCTCATCCCCATGAATAGCGGCGCAAACCAGCAAAGTCGGGCCAGGTTTAACTCCGTGAAACACTTCCACATGAATATCGAGTTGCGTATCGGTATACAACTTAGCGGCAGGCAACTTGATCCCTAATTGCGTCCCGGCGGTGACTCGTTTTCCGGCTAATTCAAATGCTTCACGTCTTTTTACCATGGCAACTCCCTTGTTCTATCAAATGTTATCCCGCGCGGTTGGCTCATGTTTACCGCATAGTTACCAAAGTGGTCCGCTATTGCATATCTGCCTACTTTAAAGACTAAAGAGGGATTTTAAACGAATTATTGCGGCTCAAATGGGTTCCGCCAAGATTTTAAAATCTGCACTAACATGGGTCTATCTTCAGCACTCACGCCCGCGAACTTTAGTTAAACGCGCGATTCGCCAAGCACAGCCATTGAGATCAAATCCTCTGCGAACCCTTGCGGTTGCCACTGACCGACAAGCATCTTTTCTCGTGTTTAAAGCAGCTTGGCCGATATTCCCAAGAATGGCGTTCGTGAATGAAATGTTCACTGCCATAGATTATCTCTACATCAAGATTCTTTGCATCTTAGTCATTTTATTACAGAATTAACATAGTTTTATCACGCATCTCGCTTAGCACCTTAAGTACTTCACACCATAAAAAAACCGCCATGTCGGCTAGCGATCATGGCGGCTTTTTATGGTGTAGCGCTAAATCAATCGCGCTTACACTCAGCGCAACTTAAGACTTTTTAACAAAACACGTCAGAATCACAATACGAGTGCCGTTAACACGACCTTCGATATGCTCTGGGTTGTTGGTCAAAGCAATGTTACGCACGGCGGTGCCGCGCTTAGCCACAAAGCTAGTGCCTTTCACGTTTAAGTCTTTGATGATGACCACAGTATCGCCAGCATTGAGCACTGCACCATTACTGTCTAACGTTGGGATAGTGTCGTCACCCGTTGCGGCAACTTCAGCATCACCCCAGGCTTTCACATCGTCTTCAAGGTAAAGCATATCCAGCAAATCTTGCGCCCAGCTTTCGCCATTTAAGCGCTTAAGCATACGATATGACATCACTTGAACTGCCGGTACAGGACTCCACATGCTGTCATTCAGACAACGCCAGTGGTTCATGTCCATGGTATCTGGTGCCGCAATTTGGCCACTGCAGGTTTCGCAAAGCATGATCTCATTGTCACGGCCATCGGAGGCGGGTAGATCA
>JBOFUF010000482.1:0-25743 GCA_051652445.1 Shewanella sp. | reverse complement strand
CAATCGCGATGGACGAAGGTTTACGCTTCGCTATCCGTGAAGGTGGCCGTACAGTGGGTGCTGGTGTAGTAGCTAAAATCATTGCTTAATAGCGATAGAGATTAGTTAAAAAAGGAAGCTTCGGCTTCCTTTTTTGTTTGGGGGCTGGTTTTATCCATAATTTTGTGTAAAATGCTCGCCATTCTGAGGTTAAATAGTTATTTGATGACTATTTACACAGTGGGCTTGATATCCAGATTTAGATAGGTATAATGGCCCCCTCGTCGACTTAGGTTGACGAATTAAATGATTAGTCAATAAAGTTAATCATTATCATAGCGGCTCCGATTGGGAGTCGAACGGTTAAATCATCTCGCTCTGCTTTTCTATATAGAAGAAGCTAGAGGGTGATTTTTTATATGTCCATTTTAGGAGCTCTGGTCAATGCAGAACCAAAGAATCCGTATCCGCTTAAAGGGATTCGATCATCGCTTAATTGATCAGTCTACAGCGGAAATCGTTGAAACTGCTAAGCGTACAGGCGCGCAGGTTCGTGGTCCAATTCCACTACCTACTCGCAAAGAGCGTTATACCATTTTGATCTCTCCGCACGTTAATAAAGATGCTCGTGACCAGTACGAATTGCGTACACACAAGCGCCTGGTTGACATCGTAGAGCCAACTGAAAAGACTGTTGACGCGTTAATGCGTTTAGATCTTGCGGCTGGTGTCGACGTACAGATTAGCTTGGGTTAATTGAGATCCTAGTAAGAAGAGGTTTGAGAGATGGCTATCGGTCTTATTGGTCGTAAAGTTGGTATGACTCGCATCTTCACTGAAGATGGTGTATCAATACCAGTTACTGTAATTGAAGTTGCAGGCAACCGTGTTACTCAAGTGAAAACTTTAGAAACTGACGGCTACCGTGCACTTCAAGTTACAACCGGCACCAAAAAAGCTAATCGCATCACTAAACCAGAAGCAGGTCACTTTGCCAAGAGCGGTGTTGAAGCCGGTCGTGGTTTGTGGGAAATGCGTTTGGTAGACGGTGAAGGCGAAGGCATTGAAGTGGGTGCTGAGCTAAATGTTGATATTTTCGCTGATGTAGCGAAAGTAGACGTTACTGGTCAATCAAAAGGTAAAGGCTTCCAAGGCGGCGTTAAGCGTTGGAACTTCCGTACTCAAGATATGACTCACGGTAACTCTTTGTCGCACCGTTCGAATGGTTCTATCGGTCAGAACCAAACACCGGGTCGCGTATTCAAAGGCAAAAAAATGTCAGGCCATATGGGTGCTGAGCGTGTTACAACTCAAAATCTAGTTGTTGTTCGTGTAGATGTTGAGCGTAACCTGCTATTAGTCCGTGGCGCTGTTCCTGGCGCTACCAATGGCGACTTGATTATCAAGCCGGCCGTTAAAGCTTAAGGTCTGAGGAGATAGTAATGGAATTGGTATTGAAAGACGCGCAAAGCGCTCTTGAAGTTTCCGAAACTACCTTCGGCCGTGACTTTAACGAGGCACTGGTTCATCAGGTAGTTGTAGCATACGCTGCAAACGCGCGTCAGGGCACTCGTGCTCAAAAGACTCGTGCGGAAGTAACTGGCTCAGGCAAAAAGCCTTGGCGCCAAAAAGGAACTGGCCGTGCTCGTGCTGGTTCTGTTAAAGGCCCAATCTGGCGTGGCGGTGGCGTAACATTCGCTGCTAAAACCCAAGATCACAGCCAAAAAGTTAACAAAAAGATGTACCGCGGCGCGCTGAGAAGCATTCTGTCTGAATTGGTACGTCAAGAGCGTTTGGTTATTGTTGAATCTTTCGGTGTTGAAGCTCCTAAAACTAAAGAGCTGAAAGCGAAATTGAAAGCGATGAACCTTGAAGACGTTCTGATTGTGACTGCAGAAGTTGATGAGAACTTATTCTTAGCAGCTCGTAACCTGTACAAGGTTGACGTTCGTGATGTAGCGGGTCTAGACCCAGTGAGTCTGATCGCGTTCAACACTGTGCTTGTGACTGCTGACGCAGTGAAGCAAATCGAGGAGATGCTAGCATGATGATCCGCGAAGAACGTTTGCTAAAAGTTATTCTCGCTCCACATATCTCTGAAAAGAGCACTGTGAACGCTGAGAAGCACAACACTGTTGTTTTCCGCGTAGCTATCGATGCAACTAAAGCTGAAATTAAAGCTGCTGTTGCTAAGCTATTTGAAGTTGAAGTTGATTCAGTTCGCACTTTAGTGAGCAAAGGCAAAACTAAACGCACTGGTGGCCGTACTGGTCGTCGTAGCGATTGGAAAAAAGCCTATGTGACTCTAGCTGCTGGTGCTGACATCGATTTCGTCGGCGGCGCTGAGTAAGCAAAGGAGAATTATCATGGCAGTTATTAAGTGTAAGCCAACCTCTCCAGGTCGTCGCCACGTAGTTAAAGTGGTGAACACTGACCTGCACAAGGGTAAACCTTTTGCTGGCTTGTTGGCGAAAAAATCTAAAAGTGGTGGCCGTAACAATACTGGCCGTATCACTGTCCGTCACGTAGGTGGTGGTCATAAGCAGCATTATCGTCTAATCGACTTCAAGCGCGATAAAGATGGTATCCCTGCAAAGATTGAGCGTCTGGAATACGATCCAAACCGTACAGCTAACATCGCGTTAGTATTGTATGCGGATGGTGAGCGTCGTTATATTCTTGCTGCCAAAGGCATGCAAGCTGGCGATAAGATCCAGTCTGGTGTTGCTGCCGAGATCAAAACCGGTAACGCTATGCCACTGCGCAACATCCCAGTAGGTTCTGTAGTTCACGCAGTTGAAATGAAGCCTGGTAAAGGTGCTCAGATCGCTCGTTCTGCAGGTGCTTATGTACAAGTTGTTGCTCGTGATGGCGCATATGCCACTCTACGTCTTCGCTCTGGCGAAATGCGTAAAGTGCCAGTTGATTGCCGCGCGACATTTGGTGAAGTTGGTAATGCCGAACACATGCTACGCCAGTTAGGTAAAGCAGGTGCTAAGCGCTGGAGAGGCATACGTCCTACAGTGCGTGGTGTTGCAATGAACCCAGTAGACCATCCACACGGTGGTGGTGAAGGCCGTACTTCTGGTGGTCGTCACCCAGTGACTCCATGGGGTGTGCCAACTAAGGGTTATAAAACTCGTAGTAACAAGCGCACTGACAAGTACATCGTACGTCGTCGTAATAAATAGTAAGAGGATTCGCCATGCCACGTTCTCTCAAGAAAGGTCCCTTCATTGACCTGCACTTGCTGAAGAAGGTAGAGAAAGCGATGGAAGCCGGTGACAAAAAGCCTATTAAGACTTGGTCACGTCGCTCTATGATCATTCCAAATATGATTGGTTTGACCATCGCTGTCCATAATGGTCGTCAGCACGTTCCTGTGTTCGTAACTGACGAAATGATCGGCCACAAACTTGGTGAATTTTCACCAACTCGCACTTATCGCGGCCATGCTGCAGATAAGAAAGCGAAGAAGCGTTAATACGGGAGGAATAAGATGGAAGTTTTAGCTAAACATCGTTTTGCCCGTACGTCTGCGCAGAAGGCCCGTCTGGTTGCTGATCAAATTCGTGGATTGCCTGTTGCTAAGGCCCTCGAAATTTTGACTTTCAGCCCCAAGAAAGCCGCCGTACTGGTTAAAAAAGTACTTGACTCAGCTATCGCAAACGCCGAACACAACGAAGGCGCGGATATTGATGAGCTTAAAGTCGGAGCCGTCTTCGTAGATGAAGGCCCAACTATGAAGCGTATCTTGCCCCGTGCTAAAGGCCGCGCTGATCGTATCATGAAGCGTACCAGCCACATTACTGTGGTTGTATCAGATCGCTAGGAGAGAGCAATGGGACAGAAAGTACATCCTAATGGTATCCGTCTGGGTATCACCAAGCCTTGGATCTCTACCTGGTACGCAGATAAATCAGATTACGCAAGTAACCTGAATAGCGACTGGGAAGTGCGTAAGTTTCTTGTAGAGAAATTACAAGCTGCTTCAGTATCTAAGATTGTTATCGAGCGTCCAGCGAAAAGCATCCGCGTTACCATTCACACTGCCCGTCCAGGTGTTGTGATTGGTAAGAAAGGTGAAGACGTTGAAGTATTGCGTGCTGCAGTGTCAAAACTTGCTGGCACTCCTGCTCAAATTAACATCGCTGAGATCCGTAAACCTGAGCTAGATGCCAAATTAGTTGCTGATTCAATTGCACAGCAATTAGAGCGTCGCGTAATGTTCCGTCGTGCTATGAAGCGCGCAGTTCAAAACGCAATGCGTATTGGTGCTCAAGGTATCAAAGTACAAGTTAGTGGCCGTTTAGGCGGAGCTGAGATTGCGCGCGATGAGTGGTATCGTGAAGGTCGTGTACCTTTACATACTTTGCGTGCTGATATCGACTATTCTACATCTGAAAGTCATACCCAATACGGTGTGATTGGCGTTAAAGTTTGGATCTTCAAAGGTGAAGTTCTAGACGGAATGCTGCCACAGATTGAAGAGCCGAAGCAGCAGCAACCTAAGCGCAAGCCTCGTGGTAAATAGGAGAGCCGGCAATGCTGCAACCTAAGCGTATGAAGTTTCGCAAGATGTTCAAAGGTCGTAACCGCGGCCTAGCGAACGGTACTGAAGTTAGCTTTGGTACTTTTGGTCTGAAAGCAGTCGGCCGTGGCCGTTTAACTGCACGTCAGATCGAATCTGCACGTCGTGCCATGACACGTCACATTAAGCGTCAGGGACAAATTTGGATTCGAGTTTTCCCGGACAAACCGATTACCTCTAAGCCTCTTGAAGTGCGTATGGGTAAAGGTAAAGGTAACGTTGAATACTGGGTATGTCAGATTCAACCTGGTAAGGTTCTTTATGAGATGGATGGTGTTTCTGAAGTGATCGCTCGTGAAGCGTTTGCTTTGGCTTCAGCCAAGCTTCCAATTAAGACTACCTTCGTAACTAAGACGGTGATGTAATGAAAGCGAGCGAACTGAGAGAAAAAAGCGTTGAAGAACTGAACGCTGAACTACTTGGTCTGCTGCGTGAGCAGTTCAACCTGCGTATGCAACACGCCACTGGTCAGTTGACTCAGACTAATCAACTGAAATTGGTGCGCCGTAACATTGCGCGCGTTAAGACCATTATTACTTCTAAGGCGGGTGCATAATGTCTGATAAAATCCGTACTTTGCAGGGTCGTGTAACTAGCAATAAAATGGACAAGTCCATTACTGTTGCTATCGAACGCCAAGTGAAACACCCAATTTATGGGAAATACATTAAGCGTACGACGAAGATCCATGCTCATGACGAAACGAATCAGTGCAATGAAGGCGATTTAGTCGCAATTCGCGAATGTCGTCCTTTGTCTAAGACTAAGTCTTGGACGCTGGTTGAAGTAGTATCAAAGGCCTAATCTAATTAGGTATTTAGGTAAGCGGCTCCAGGAAGTGGGGCCGCTTGTTTTTTAATACTATACATTCCACTTTTATGGTGTTATATTAGCCACCCATTTTTGACTAGATTACTAGCAAGAATGAGTGTTTTAATTGCCCCATTGTGGGGCTTGTGTAGTAACGATAGCGGAGCACTTAAAATGATCCAAATGCAATCGACTCTTGACGTTGCTTGTAACAGCGGCGCACGCAGAGTTCAGTGTATTAAGGTCTTGGGTGGCTCTCATCGTCGTTATGCCGGTATCGGCGACGTCATTAAAGTTTCTGTTAAAGAAGCGATTCCTCGCGCTAAAGCGAAGAAAGGTGATGTGTATAACGCGGTGGTAGTCCGTACTAAGAAAGGCGTACGTCGTCCAGACGGTTCTGTCATTCGCTTCGATCGGAATGCAGCTGTTCTTTTGAACAACAACCTGCAGCCGATTGGTACTCGTATCTTTGGACCAGTGACACGTGAATTGCGCAATGAGCAATTTATGAAAATTGTCTCGCTGGCACCAGAAGTACTGTAAGGAGCTTCAAAATGGCAGCTAAAATACGTCGTGAAGACGAAGTGATTGTATTAGCAGGTAAAGACAAGGGTAAACGTGCAAAAGTTTCTCAAGTCCTTCCTACTGGTAAATTGATTGTTGAAGGCATCAATCTTGTCAAAAAACACCAAAAGCCAAACCCACAATTGGGCGTAGCTGGCGGTATTGTTGAGAAAGAAGCACCGATACAAGCATCAAATGTAGCGATTTTCAACTCTGCCACTGGCAAAGCTGATCGCGTTGGTTTCCGCTTTGAAGACGGCAAAAAAGTTCGTTTCTTCAAATCGAACAGTGAACTCGTTAAGTAATTGGAGTAAACGATGGCGAAACTGCATGATAAATACCAAGAGACTGTTGTTGCTGAACTTGCTAAAAAGTTCGGTTATACCAGTGTCATGCAAGTCCCTCGGATTGAGAAAATCACCCTTAATATGGGTGTAGGCGAAGCAGTTGCAGACAAAAAAATCATGGACCATGCTGTCCGTGATATGACTGCAATCGCTGGTCAAAAACCAGTTGTGACTGTGGCTCGTAAGTCAGTTGCTGGTTTTAAAATCCGTGAAGGCTACCCTATTGGCTGTAAAGTGACCCTACGCGGTGAGCGTATGTGGGAATTTTTAGAGCGTTTAGTCGATATCGCAATCCCACGTATTCGTGACTTCCGTGGCTTAAGCGCTAAAGCGTTTGACGGCCGTGGTAACTACGCAATGGGCGTGCGTGAGCAGATCATCTTCCCAGAAATCGATTACGATAAAATCGATAAGATTCGTGGTATGGATATTGTTATCACTACTACTGCGAAGAATGATGAAGAAGGTCGTGCTTTGTTAGACGCTTTTAACTTCCCATTCAAGAAATAAGGGTAGCGTAATGGCAAAAACATCAATGAAAGCACGTGAAGCTAAACGTGCACAGCTCGTGGCCAAGTACGCTGAAAAGCGTGCGGCTCTTAAGACTATGATTGCAAGTCCAGCTTCTTCTGATGAAGATCGTTGGGATGCGGTACTTAAGCTGCAAGCTCTACCACGTGATTCCAGCGCTGCGCGTCAACGCAATCGTTGTAATCAAACTGGTCGCCCTCATGGCTTCTTACGTAAATTCGGCTTAAGCCGTATTAAATTACGTGAAGCAACCATGCGTGGTGAAGTTCCTGGCCTGCGTAAGGCCAGCTGGTAAGCACTTGTCACGGAGTAAGCTAATATGAGCATGCAAGATCCTATTGCGGATATGTTAACCCGTATTCGTAACGGCCAAGCTGCTAACCACGTATCTGTGAAGATGCCTTCTGCTAAGTTAAAAGTCGCAATTGCGAAACTGCTTAAAGATGAAGGTTATATCGCTGATTACGCCGTAGCAGATGAAGCCAAGCCTGAACTGGAAGTTACTTTAAAGTATTTCCAAGGCCAACCAGTCGTTGAGACTATCCAGCGTGTAAGTCGCCCTGGTCTTCGTATTTACAAAGGTAAAAACGAACTTCCAAAGGTGATGGGCGGTCTGGGTGTCGCAATTGTGTCCACTTCTAAAGGCTTGATGACTGATCGTGCCGCCCGCCTTGCAGGCATGGGTGGCGAGGTTATCTGCTACGTAGCTTAAGGAGCTAGGAATGTCTCGTGTAGCAAAAGCACCAGTATCTATTCCAGCTGGCGTAGAGGTGACCTTGAACGAACAGACCCTTACCGTCAAAGGCGGAAAAGGTAGTCTGACTCGAGTGATCAACAATGCGGTCAATGTTGTTATTGAAGATGGCGTAGTTAAGTTCCTCCCTGTTGAAGGCGTTGTTAACGCTTGGGCACAGGCTGGTACAACTCGTTCATTAGTAAACAACATGGTTGTTGGTGTATCTCAAGGTTTTGAGCGTAAATTAAAGTTAGTTGGCGTTGGTTACCGTGCGAAACTCGTCGGTACTGATATTGACCTTACTTTAGGTTTCTCTCATCCGTTAGTACACAAACTGCCCGCAGGCGTTACTGCAGAGTGCCCTAGCCAAACTGACATCGTCCTACGTGGCGTTGATAAACAGTTAATTGGCCAAGTCGCTGCTGAGATTCGCGGATATCGTCCACCAGAGCCATATAAAGGCAAAGGTGTTCGCTATGACGACGAAGTAGTACGCCGTAAAGAGGCTAAGAAGAAGTAGGTAACGCGATATGGATAAGAAAACATCTCGCTTACGTCGCGCTACTCGCGCTCGTAAGAAGATCCAAGAGCTGGGCGTGAACCGTCTGGTTGTACATCGTACACCGCGTCACATTTATGCTCAGGTGATCAATCCTGAAGCTCAGGTGTTGGCAGCTGCTTCAACCGTAGAAAAAGCGGTTAAAGAGCTACTAAAGAGTACCGGTAACGTAGACGCAGCGAAAGCAGTAGGTAAATTTGTTGCTGAGCGCGCGATCGAAAAAGGCGTAACTTCAGTTGCGTTCGATCGTTCTGGTTTCAAGTATCACGGTCGCGTAGCTGCTTTAGCAGATGCAGCTCGTGAAGCTGGCCTGAAGTTCTAAGGGGTTATAAAATGGCTAAATTAGAAGCTCAGCAAAAAGACGATCTGCAAGAGAAATTAATTGCAGTTAATCGTGTTTCTAAAGTAGTTAAGGGCGGTCGTATCTTTAGCTTCACAGCACTAACAGTAGTGGGTGACGGTAACGGTAAGATTGGCTATGGCTATGGCAAAGCACGTGAAGTTCCAGCCGCGATTCAAAAAGCGATGGAAAAAGCTCGTCGTAACATTGTGACCGTTGAGTTGAATGCAGGTACTCTGCATCACCCAGTTAAAGGTCGTCATACTGGTTCACTTGTGTACATGCAACCTGCATCACAAGGTACTGGTATTATTGCCGGTGGCGCAATGCGTGCCGTATTGGAAGTAGCAGGCGTTCATAACGTTCTGTCAAAAGCATACGGTTCTACTAACCCGATCAACATCGTTCGCGCGACTGTCGATGCTTTGGTGCACATGAAGTCACCTTCGCAAATCGCAGCTAAGCGTGGCCTGAATGTTGACGAAATTCGGGGGTAATGCACCATGGCAACTAAAACTGTAAAAGTTACTCAAACTAAAAGCGGTATCGGTCGTTTACCGAAACACCGTGCAACCCTAACGGGACTTGGTTTGCGTCGCATTGGTCACACTGTTGAATTAGAAGATACTCCTTCTGTTCGCGGTATGATCAACAAGGTCTACTACATGGTTAAGGTGGAGGATTAATAGATGCGTTTAAATACTCTATCTCCAGCTGCAGGCTCTAAGCATGCACCAAAGCGTGTAGGCCGTGGTATTGGCTCAGGTCTAGGTAAAACAGCGGGTCGTGGTCATAAAGGCCAAAAGTCTCGTTCTGGTGGCGGTGTACGCCCAGGATTTGAAGGTGGTCAAATGCCACTAAAAATCCGTTTACCTAAATTTGGTTTTACCTCGCGTCGCGCTATGGTAACAGCTGAAGTTCGTGTACTCGAACTAGCAAAAGTTAACGGTGATGTTATCGACTTAAACGCTCTGAAAGATGCGAACGTAATAACTCGCAACATCCAGTTTGCGAAAATTGTTCTTTCAGGTACCATTGATCGCCCTGTGACTGTTAAAGGTCTGAAGGTAACCAAAGGTGCACGTGCAGCTATTGAAGCTGCCGGCGGTAAGATCGAGGAATAATACGTCGATGGCAAAACCAGGACTTGATTTAAAAAGCGCGAAAGGTGGACTTTCAGAATTGAAAGCTCGCCTCCTGTTCGTGATTGGTGCGATTATCGTCTTTAGAGCCGGTTCGTTTGTGCCAATTCCTGGTATTGACGCAGCTGTATTAGCAGAGCTGTTTGCTCAGCAAAGTGGTACCATCCTGAGCATGTTTAACATGTTCTCGGGTGGTGCCCTTGAGCGTGCCTCTATCTTTGCATTAGGTATTATGCCGTATATTTCGGCATCGATTATCATGCAACTGTTGACTGTCGTGCATCCTGCACTCGCTGAACTGAAAAAGGAAGGCGAATCAGGACGTAAGAAAATCAGTCAATATACTAGATGGGGTACCTTAGTGCTGGGCACGTTCCAGTCGGTCGGTATTGCAACTGGGTTGCCGAATTTAGTGCCAGGCCTTGTGGTCAACATTGGATTTGGATTTTACTTTGTTGCGGTTGTTAGCCTAGTGACAGGAACAATGTTCCTTATGTGGCTAGGTGAACAGATTACCGAACGTGGTATAGGTAATGGTATCTCGATTTTGATTTTCGCAGGTATTGTTGCTGGATTACCTTCCGCTATCGGCCAAACGGCTGAGCAGGCGCGTCAAGGTGACTTGAATGTGTTAGTATTGTTGTTGCTCGCGGTAATTGTATTTGCAGTGACTTATTTTGTAGTGTTTGTGGAACGTGGTCAGCGTCGTATCGTCGTTAACTATGCTAAGCGTCAGCAAGGCCGTAAGGTGTTCGCTGCGCAAAGTACCCATCTACCACTGAAAATAAACATGGCAGGTGTTATTCCGCCCATTTTTGCGTCAAGCATCATTTTGTTTCCTGGAACACTGGCTCAGTGGTTCGGTCAAAATGAGTCCATGTCATGGTTAAGTGATTTTTCACTGGCTGTTTCACCAGGGCAACCGCTTTACTCATTACTATATGCAACAGCGATTATCTTTTTCTGTTTCTTCTATACTGCGTTGGTATTTAACCCACGTGAAACAGCAGATAACTTGAAGAAGAGCGGTGCATTCATCCCTGGGATCCGTCCTGGAGAACAGACTTCGCGTTACATTGATAAAGTTATGACCCGTTTGACATTGGCAGGCGCGTTATACATAACCTTTATCTGCTTAATTCCGGAGTTCATGCTAATCGCGTGGAAAGTACAGTTCTATTTTGGCGGTACTTCACTACTTATTATGGTAGTTGTGATCATGGACTTCATGGCTCAAGTTCAGACGCATATGATGTCACATCAGTATGAGTCTGTGATGAAGAAAGCTAACCTAGTTAACAAAGCGAATTTAGATCGCTTTGGTCGCTAAGTAGCTTTACGGAGTGATGAAATGAAAGTTCGAGCTTCCGTGAAGAAGATCTGCCGTAATTGCAAGATCGTCAAGCGTAGTGGCGTTGTGCGCGTTATCTGTGTTGAACCAAAACACAAACAGCGTCAAGGCTAAAAGTAATTTGTTCAGCCCATGAATTGGGCTGAACAAAATTTTGTTTGCAAATCTGTCGGCTGTCGAGTATCCTTTCGGGCTTTTCGCAGTTGGCCTTTAACTTTAAGGAGTGCATAGTGGCCCGTATCGCTGGCATTAACATTCCTGATCAAAAGCATACAGTCATCGCATTGACTGCAATTTTCGGCATCGGCCGTACTCGCGCTAGAGCAATCTGCGCGGCTACAGCAATCGCTGAAACTGCTAAGATCAAGGAATTGAGCGAAGCTCAAATAGATATACTACGCGAAGAAGTCGCCAAATACATTGTAGAAGGTGATTTACGTCGTGAGATTTCAATGAACATCAAGCGTCTTATGGATCTTGGTTGTTATCGTGGTCTCCGCCATCGTCGTAGCCTGCCTCTCCGTGGGCAACGTACTAAGACCAATGCGCGTACGCGTAAAGGTCCACGTAAACCAATTAGAAAGTAACGGGAAGGTAAAGCAATGGCTAAAGTTCCGTCACGTTCTCCGCGTAAGCGCGTACGTAAACAGGTTGCAGATGGCATGGCTCATATCCATGCTTCTTTCAACAACACTATTGTCACCATTACAGATCGTCAAGGTAATGCGTTGTCATGGGCTACTTCAGGTGGTTCAGGTTTCCGTGGTTCACGTAAATCTACGCCATTTGCTGCACAGGTGGCTGCAGAGCGTGCAGGTGCTGCTGCTCAAGACTACGGTTTAAAAAACCTTGAAGTGTTTGTGAAGGGTCCAGGTCCAGGTCGTGAGTCAGCCATTCGTGCGCTGAACGCTGTTGGTTATAAAATTACCAACATTACCGATGTGACGCCGATCCCTCATAATGGTTGTCGTCCTCCTAAAAAGCGTCGTGTATAACGTCGTTTCATTAGGATAGTTGGAGAAAGATCATGGCAAGATACTTGGGTCCCAAGCTCAAGCTCAGCCGCCGAGAAGGTACAGACCTTTTCTTAAAAAGCGGCGTGAGAGCAATCGATTCAAAGTGTAAACTGGAAACTGCACCTGGACAACATGGCGCTCGTAAGCCACGTTTGTCAGAGTACGGCACTCAGTTACGCGAAAAACAAAAAGTTCGTCGTATTTACGGTGTGTTAGAAAAACAATTCCGTAACTATTACAAAGATGCTGCACGTACTAAAGGCAATACAGGTGAAAACCTGCTTCAGCTTTTAGAAACCCGTCTTGATAACGTAGTTTATCGTATGGGCTTCGGTGCAACTCGTGCAGAATCACGTCAGCTAGTGAGCCATAAATCTATTATGGTTAACGGTCGTGTTGTTAACATTCCATCATTCAAAGTGTCTGCGAATGATGTTGTGAGCATCCGCGAGAAGTCACGTACTCAAGCTCGTATTAAAGCGGCTTTGGAAGTGGCGGCTCAACGCGAGAAGCCTACATGGGTTGAAGTCGACAACGCGAAAATGGAAGGTGCTTTCAAGCGCGTTCCAGAACGTAGCGATTTGTCTGCGGAAATTAACGAACAGCTGATCGTCGAGCTTTACTCTAAGTAAGGCTAACACACAAGAGAGGACACAATGCAGGGTTCTGTTACAGAATTTCTTAAACCGCGTCTCGTTGATATCGAGCAGGTTAACTCAACACGTGCCAAGGTTACATTGGAACCACTTGAGCGTGGTTTCGGCCACACTTTAGGTAACGCGTTGCGTCGCATCCTATTGTCGTCTATGCCCGGCTGCGCGGTTACCGAAGTCGAGATTGACGGTGTACTGCACGAATACAGCAGTAAGGAAGGCGTTCAAGAAGATATCCTTGAGATATTGTTAAACCTGAAAGGGTTGGCAGTGACTATCGAGGGTAAAGACGAGGCTATGCTTACGTTGAGCAAGTCCGGCGCAGGCCCTGTCATCGCAGCAGATATCACGCATGATGGTGATGTCACTATCGTGAATCCTGATCATATTATCTGTCATCTGACAGGTAATAATGATATCAGCATGCGTATTCGTGTTGAGCGTGGTCGTGGTTATGTGCCAGCATCTGCTCGTGCACAGACCGAAGACGATGATCGCCCAATCGGCCGCTTGCTGGTTGATGCTTCTTTCTCGCCAGTTGCACGTATTGCCTACAATGTAGAAGCAGCCCGTGTAGAACAGCGCACTGACTTAGATAAACTCGTTATCGATATGACCACAAACGGTACTATTGATCCTGAGGAAGCTATCCGTCGTTCTGCAACTATTTTAGCTGAACAGCTAGATGCGTTTGTAGAGTTGCGTGACGTGACTGAGCCAGAGCTGAAAGAAGAGAAACCGGAATTCGATCCGATTCTGCTGCGTCCTGTCGACGATTTAGAGCTAACTGTACGTTCGGCTAACTGTTTGAAAGCCGAAGCGATTCATTACATCGGTGATCTGGTACAGCGTACTGAAGTTGAATTGCTGAAAACACCTAACTTAGGTAAGAAGTCTCTTACTGAAATTAAGGATGTTTTAGCTTCTCGCGGACTGTCGTTAGGTATGCGTTTGGAAAACTGGCCACCAGCTAGTTTAGCAGACGACCTATAAGTCTCAGGTTTGTACAGATTTAGGTTATAAGGATTAGGTCATGCGCCATCGTAAGAGTGGTCGTCAACTAAACCGTAACAGCAGTCATCGCCAAGCCATGTTTCGTAACATGGCCGGTTCACTAGTTCGTCATGAGATCATCAAGACAACTGTGGCTAAAGCGAAAGAACTGCGTCGCGTAGTTGAGCCTCTGATAACACTTGCTAAGAGTGACAGCGTTGCAAATCGTCGTTTAGCGTTTGCACGTACTCGCGACGCTGAAGTCGTCGGTAAGTTATTTACTGAGTTGGGTCCACGTTACCAGGAACGTCCTGGTGGCTATACCCGTATCCTTAAGTGCGGTTTACGTGCTGGTGATAAAGCCCCTATGGCTTACATCGAGCTAGTTGGTCGTCCAGAAGCTGCTCAAGCTGTTGATGTTGAAGCTGCTGAGTAATTAAGGTTACACTGTTAAGAAGCCGGGCATTAGCCCGGCTTTTTTATGTTTTTTTTCTATTTGCCGAATCATATTTTGCCCATTTATTTCGATTGTGGAATATTATATTTAGTTTATTTGTACTGATCCATTCCACAACGACACTGGCTTCGCTTTCATATTTTTACGTACGTTCGTCACTAACGTGACTCTTTTCTCCAGTAATTCATTAGACCATTACAGGCCAGCGCTTGGCTGACACCCCCCTTATCAGCATAAAGTTCATTCATGTCACCGTGCACCATCTCACTCACAGGACTTGTGACGACTGACTTAAGTGTATGCGAGTGTTATGAGCGAATGTGTACAATAGGGCGCCGTAGCACAGGCGAGTATTTTTCCGATTTAGCTAATGTTGAAATGCGGTTGTAAGTAAAACGAAACAATGGTTCTGGTGTCTCTTAGATCACATAAATAATTTATTGAGTACTATTCGGCCATCCTCAGAGTCACAACAGTCATCTTAGTTCTAGATCAGACATCGCTATTGCTATTCGTTAAGCGGTTGCATACCTTATGGTTTAATTTGTTGCTGGAGATAGGGGTTTGATATGAAGTTGGAGATGATTTGTACTGGTGAAGAAGTGTTAGCGGGACAGATTGTTGATACTAACGCAGCTTGGTTCGCCAGCACTATGATGGAGCAGGGTGTCGAGATCCAGCGTCGAGTGACCGTCGGTGATCGGCTCGAGGATCTGATTGCTGTTTTCCAAGAACGTAGCTTACATGCCGATGTGATTCTGGTTAATGGTGGTCTCGGACCGACCAGTGATGATATGTCTGCAGAAGCGATGGCGAAGGCGAAAGGTGAGTCATTAGTAGAGAGTGCACAGTGGCGTGAGCATTTAGAGAATTGGTTTAGCCGTAATAACCGGGAAATGCCTTTAAGTAATCTCAAGCAAGCCATGCTGCCAGAGTCGGCTGTGATGGTCGATAACCCAGTAGGAACTGCCTGTGGTTTCAGAGTTAAGCTGAATCGCGCTTGGTTATTCTTTACGCCTGGCGTGCCTTTCGAACTTAAGCATATGGTCACTGAGCAGTTTGTGCCTTTTATTCGCGCAGAGTATAAGCTTGATGCTAAGGTTGCTTTAAAGAAGCTACTGACGATAGGTCAAGGGGAGTCGGCTTTGGCTGATAAGTTAGAGCCACTAGAGCTGCCAGAAGGTATAACGATTGGTTACCGTTCCTCTATGCCACATATTGAAATTAAGATTTTTGCCCGTGGCGAGAAAGCAATGGCGGTATTACCTCGGGTCGCTGGGCATATCAAAATGGTGCTGGGCACTGCGGTTGTCGCAGAAGATAAAGCCACGCTTGCTGAAGATATTCATTTTAAGCTACTCAACTCAGGCTTGACCTTAAGCGTTGCCGAATCTTGCACTGGCGGTATGATTACCAGTCAGTTAGTTGATTTCCCTGGTAGCTCATCTTACCTGCAACACGGATTAGTGACTTACAGTAATGAATCTAAAGTTCGCGTGTTAGGTGTTAATCCTTCAACTTTAGATGATCATGGCGCAGTCTCTATTGCGACGGTGGAAGAAATGGCCAAGGGGGCAAGGCAAATTTTAGACAGTGACTATGCGCTGGCAACCAGTGGAATTGCGGGGCCAGATGGTGGCACAGATGAGAAACCTGTGGGCACTGTCGCTATCGCTTTAGCAACTCGCGGTGGTGTGTATAGCCAGATGATTAAGTTGCCGAGACGTTCGCGGGATCTAGTGCGTAGTTTAAGCGCGGCGGTTGCTTACGATATGTTAAGGCGTGAACTTTTGGCTGAAGCTGTGATTGTCGATTATCCCTCGATTGGGCGATTCAGTAAGTAACTCTTGTATGGGTATATACGGGTATACCCAGTTTACACCCGCCAACAAAAATGCTCCCAAGGGAGCATTTTAACTTCTACAGATCTACAAAAATGTTAGGTTATTTCGTGAACTTAAGCACTAATTTACCTGGGGAAACTTGAATGCTTTCGGTCATTTTTGCCATTAGTGCTTGGTTACTGTCATCAGTATCAAGTACATACACAGGCTGGTTTTCTAAGAATTGCCTTAGATAACCCATTACCTGCGGCGTGGCACTGCTAATCGCCTTTTCAATATCCTTGGGCGTTGATTCTACGTTGACTAATTCGAGCTGGCGCAGATAGACACTGTGCGTTGCACTGTCATACCAAGGCTTAGCCTCAAAAGAGGTCGTGAGTTTTGCGCTCAATGGAAAAATTGGATTCTTAATCGACACCTGTGTCGTGGCACTCACGCTCATAGTGTCAGGTTTTGCACCTAGCTTGACACTGATGTCGTTGATGCGCACTTCAATGCCAACTAGTTGATTGCCTTGTTTAACCTCAAAATGGATCTCTTTACTGAGGTACTGCTCCATTTCGTGCTCGCTGATACTGTACTGCGAGACGCAACCGCTCAGCAGTACCGTCAGTCCTATGCAAATTGTGCGGGAAAGTTTTTTCATTAACCAGTGTTTCTCATGCCCGCTGCCACACCTGCAATGGTCAGCATTAGGGCTAACTGTACATGTTCAGACGCGGGAGTTTCGGTTGTTTCCTTACGTGTCCGTGCTAATAGCTCAGTTTGTAAGAAGTTTAATGGATCAATATACGGATTTCGCAATTTAACTGATTCGCGATTCCACGGGGTATGCGCCATTAAACTATCCGATTTTGTCAGCTCAAGCACGACTTTAATGCCTAGTTCTAAGCGTTGGCGCAAGGTTTCGCCTAAATGATGTAAATCCTTAGGTACTAAACAGGTTTCGTAGTAACGGGCCAAATTAGGTTCCGCCTTGGCGTAGACCATTTCTAGCATAGAAATTCGAGTGCTGAAGAAAGGCCATTCCCGCTCCATATCTTGCAGTAAGCCCATTTCGCCACGTTCACAGGCAGCTTGCAGTGCTTCACCTGCGCCGAGCCATGCGGGTAACATCAAACGGTTTTGTGACCAGGCAAAGATCCAAGGAATGGCGCGCAGGCTTTCTATTCCACCATCGACGCGACGTTTGGCAGGACGGCTGCCCAGCGGCAGTTTCCCTAATTCAACTTCTGGCGTTGCCGCACGGAAATAAGCCACAAAATCAGGTTCATCACGCACTATACCACGGTAAGCACCTACGGATTCTTCTGCGATACGTTGCATACAGTCGCGCCATTCTTTTTTAGGCTCTGGCGGTGGTAATAGGGTTGCTTCCAATACGGCTGAGGTATACAGGGCCAAGCTTTGAACCGCGAGTTTTGGTAAGCCAAACTTGAAGCGGATCATTTCACCCTGCTCAGTCACACGAATGCGGCCATCCACAGAGCCGGGTGGTTGCGATAGAATCGCTTTGTGTGCAGGACCGCCCCCGCGACCAATGCTGCCGCCACGGCCATGGAATAGTGTAAGCTTGACGTCTGCTTGTTTACAGACCGCCACCAACTGCTCTTGAGCGTGGTATTGTGCCCAAGCCGCCGCCATGACACCGGCATCTTTGGCTGAGTCAGAGTAACCAATCATCACCTCTTGCATGCCTTTGGTGTAACCACGATACCAGTCGATATCGAGCAAATCGGTAATGCAGGCCGCGGCGTTGTTTAAGTCGCTTAAGGTTTCAAAGAGTGGCACTACGCGCATGGGGTATGAGCAGCCTGTTTCCTTGAGTAACAGTAAAACCGTTAAGACATCCGATGGCTTACCCGCCATCGAAATCACATAGGATCCGAGTGCTTTAGCAGGATGTTTAGCAATCAAACGACAGGTATTAAGCACTTCGGTCACATCAGCCGAGGGTTGCCAGTGACTTGGGATCAACGGGCGGCGGTTGCTGAGCTCGCGTAATAGAAATGCCTGTTTTTCGGTTTCATCCCAATGATTGAAATCACCCATGCCAAGATAGCGAGTTAACTCGGCGAGCACATCGCTGTGACGGCTGGCGTCTTGGCGAATATCAAGCCTGAGCATGTGAATGCCAAAACAGGCGAGACGACGGAGGATATCGAGCAATAAACCGTTGGCGATTAAGCGCATGCCGCAGTCGGTCAAGCTCTTATAGAGCATTTCTAGCGGCGCTTTGAGATCGCTTTCTTGCCAAATCAGGCTCGACTTGTCAATTTCAGGATGATGCCCTTCGATACGCGCATTCAAATAATCGATAGTGTCACGCAGCCTTTGACGAATAGAGCGCAGCACAAAGCGATAAGGCTCGCAGCTATTATTGGTGTAAGCTTTTAACTCAGTATTGGCCTCCTCCATCGACAGCTCGCCAACCAGCAGAACGATGTCTTTTAAGAATAATCTAGCAGCTGCATGGCGATTGCGATCGAGCACCTCTTGGGTGACTTTTGCGGTCACAAAGGGGTTGCCGTCGCGATCACCGCCCATCCAGCTTGAAAAGCGTACCGGCGCAATATCAATCGGTAATTGCTGGCCCGTGCGTTGTTGCACTTGGTCGTTAAGTTGTCTTAAGAAGTCAGGCACAGCATGCCAGAGTGACTCTTCAATGGTCGATAATCCCCACCGCGCCTCATCAACAGGCGTTGGACGCTCACGACGGATCTCATTGGTGTGCCAGATTTGCGCGATTAATTGGCGTAGGCGCAGATTGATTTGTTGGCGCTCTCTGTCCGACAGTTGGTTGTTTTCTTGCTCAGTTAAGCAGTCGACGATGGCGGCATATTTTTGGATCAGGGTGCGACGAGATATTTCAGTAGGATGCGCTGTCAGTACTAGATCAATATCCAGTGTTTTTAGGCAGTCGAGCATTTTAGTTTGGTCGACACGACCATTGAGCATACGGCCTAGGAGTTGTTCCACCGGATCTGGTACGCAGACCAGTTCGTCACAATTACGGCTAATTGTATGAAATTGTTCAGATAAGTTTGCTAGGTTGAGGAACTGGTTAAATGCCTTCGCAAACGGAACTAGTTCTTCGTCTGGTAGGGCGGTAAGTAACTCGAGCATTTGCTCTCTCGCAGCTTGATCGCCCCGACGTGAATCTTTAGCAAGTTTGCGGATCTGTTCAACCTTCTCAAGAAATGAGTCTCCGAGGTGGGTGCGCATAGTGTCACCGAGGATTTGGCCTAACATACTCACGTTTGATCTTAATGACGCATACATATCGGTCATATTGTCTGCCTTGGTTACAACCATAGTTACTCCGAATAGAAAAACATGAAGATTCTGCATTAGATTTAGCACGTTAGCACAATACCTATCACTTGGGGCTATGGTCAACAGCAGAACTGATAACTTATACGACTGGCTTATCTAATATGCAACTAATCGTGATAATCATTGAGAAATATTCAATATAAATGCGAAGCTATGCAATATTTTTTGATGATTAGTGCTAGTGAATATGAAGTGCATTATTTTAGGTTCTGCAGGTATGGATCTTAGCGGTTAATCATAATGGTTAATATTGGCGTAAATTAACTCTGGATAACTGCATTATTAACGAGTTAGCGGAATGGTTGGTGGGTGGCCGAGATCTTTGCTTGAGTCAAACACATGAAAATAAATTAAAAATATATATTCACATATATTGCATAAGTAGATCTTTGTGGTAGTCTGGCCTGCAGTTGAGGCGAGTACCGTCTGTGGCCTATAGAGTAAATATTATGATTCAGAGCATTAACCTGACAATAAATAAAATAACCATCAATTACAGTTTCCTGCGACGATAATCTTGTCATCATAGAGCTGCGCGGTTGCGTGTACGCTATTCATCTACTCTTTAAGTTTTTTTGATTCAGTTAATAAGACAAAAAACATGAAAAATATCGCCATTATTGGTGCCAGTGGTTACACCGGCGCGCAGCTCACCGCTTTAATCCATGCAGAAACCTGCCTGACGATTCAGGGTTTGTATGTTTCTGAAAACAGTTTAGATAAAGGTAAGCCGTTAGCGGATTTGTATCCTAGCTATAGCCATATTGCATTACCGCTGTTGCCATTATCCGATGCTGCTAAGGCCAAAATTGTTGCCGAAGCCGACGCTGTGGTTTTAGCGACAGAGCATTCGGTGAGCTTACATTTAGCGGCGTGGTTTTATGCGCAAGGGCTAGCGGTATTTGATTTAAGCGGCGCTTATCGCTTCAGTGATGTGGCGCAATATCCGAAGTGGTATGGCTTTGAACATGAATATCCTGAGGTTTTAGCCCAAGCCGTGTACGGGCTTGCTGAATGGAATGCGACAGAAATTGCTGCGACTAAGATGATTGCCGTACCAGGTTGTTACCCAACCGCATCATTGACCGCGTTAAAACCATTGGCGAGTTTACTGACATCGGCTTATCCGGTGATCAATGCCGTGAGCGGCGTAACAGGTGCAGGCCGTAAAGCGCAGTTACACACCAGTTTTTGCGAAGTGAGCCTGACACCCTACGGTGTCTTAGGCCACAGACATCAACCCGAGATCGCCACTCAGCTTGGCCAAGAAGTCATATTTACACCGCACCTTGGCAACTTTAAGCGTGGTATTTTAGCGACCATTACCGTGCAGCTAAAACCGGGCACAACCACCGCCGATGTGGCCGCGGCCTATAGCGTGTATGACAAGGCGCCATTGGTCACTGTGAAGCACAATCAGTTCCCGAAAGTGGACGATGTGGTGCTGACACCTAACTGCCACTTAGGTTGGAAGTTTGATGAGAATAGCGGTTACTTAGTGGTAGCCAGTGCCATCGATAACTTGATGAAAGGTGCTGCAAGCCAAGCGCTGCAATGCATAAAGATCCATTTTAACCTTTAATGGTTCATCCTTATTTGAGAGAGTCGTCAAGATGTCTACAAACAACTCAGTATTAGTGCTTAAAGTGGGCGGCGCGCTGCTGCAATGTGAAATGGGGATGGCGCGATTGATGGATACGGCCGCGGTGATGTTAGCCAATGGACAGAAAGTGTTGATGGTGCATGGCGGCGGCTGTCTGGTGGATGAGCAGTTAGCCGCGAACGGTATGGAAACCGTCAAGCTAGAAGGTTTGCGGGTGACTCCGCCTGAGCAAATGCCGATTATTGCCGGCGCATTGGCGGGCACGTCAAACAAAATCCTTCAAGGCGCAGCCACAAAGGCGGGCATTGTGAGTGTGGGTATGAGCCTCGCCGATGGCAATACCGTGTCGGCAAAGATTAAAGATGAGCGTTTAGGCCTAGTGGGCGAAGTCACGCCAAACGATGGCACGTATCTTAAGTTTATCCTCGAGCAAGGTTGGATGCCGATTTGTAGCTCCATCGCCATGATGGACGATGGCCAAATGCTTAACGTCAATGCTGACCAAGCGGCGACGGCCTTAGCTAAATTAGTGGGCGGCAAGCTAGTGCTGCTGTCGGATGTGTCTGGGGTGCTCGATGGTAAAGGCCAGCTCATCCACAGCTTAAATGGCAAGCAGATAGCAGACCTTGTTAAGCAAGGTGTGATCGAAAAGGGAATGAAGGTCAAAGTTGAAGCTGCGCTCGAAGTCGCACAGTGGATGGGGCAGGCGGTACAAGTTGCCTCGTGGCGTGATGCAAGCCAATTAATCGCATTAGCAAAAGGTGAAGCCGTAGGAACACAAATTCAACCATAAGTGGAGTAGGTTATGAAGCATTTACTATCGATAAAAGACTTAACCCAGCAGCAGTTACAAGATCTCATTGCCTTGGCAAAAACGATTAAAGCTAATCCGGCCGAGTATCGTCATGCGCTGGATGGCAAGAGTGTGGTGATGTTATTTGAAAAGCCCTCACTCAGAACCCGCGTTAGCTTTGATATCGGTATTCATAAGCTCGGTGGCCACTGTTTATACCTAGATCAGCAAAATGGTGAACTGGGGAAGCGGGAATCGGTGGCCGACTTTGCTGCTAACCTGTCCTGTTGGGCCGATGCCATTGTGGCCAGAACCTATTCGCACACCACTATCGAGCAATTAGCGCAGTTTGGCTCAGTGCCCGTGATCAATGCGCTGTCGGATCTTTATCATCCTTGCCAAGCCTTAGCCGACTTTTTAACCCTCGCCGAGCAGTTTGAGGATGTCAGCAAAGCTAAATTAGCTTATGTTGGTGATGGTAATAATGTCACTCACTCGCTGATGTATTGTGCGGCGATTCTCGGTGTCAGCATGACAGTTATCTGCCCAGCGGGTCACTTTCCTGATGGCTACGTAGTGGCAGAAGTGCAAGCGCTCGCCAAACGATATGGCGGCAAGATAGTGCTGACTTCAGATATCGATGCGATTGAAGATCACGACGCGATTTATACCGATACGTGGATTTCAATGGGCGATCCAACGCCGCTGGCGGATATCAAAGCGAAGTTTGCACCCTATCAAGTGAACACAGCGTTAATGGCGAAAGCGGGCGCTAACTTCTTTATGCATTGTTTGCCCGCCCACCGTGGTGTAGAAGTAACAGATGAAGTGATGGACGGTGCAGGCTCGTTAATTCTGCAGCAAGCCGAAAATCGGATGCACGCTCAAAATGCGGTACTGGTAACCTTATTTAGTTAAATTAACCCTGTTTAGTAGCCTGTTTTCTCCTTGAGAGAAACGAGTCATAGGAATTTAAGATGTCTATCGAGAACAAAAATACTGGCGTGAAAAAAGTGGTTTTAGCCTATTCAGGTGGTCTAGATACCTCGGCCATTATTCCTTGGTTAAAAGAAAACTACGATAACTGTGAAATCATTGCATTCTGCGCCGACGTTGGCCAAGGCGAAGAAGAGCTGGTGGGCTTGACTGAAAAAGCCTTAGCTTCCGGTGCGTCTGAATGCCACATTGTCGATCTAAAAGAAGAATTCGTAAAAGACTATATCTACCCAACGATTGCCAGCGGTGCGATTTACGAAGGCACTTATTTGCTCGGTACGTCAATGGCGCGTCCTATCATTGCCAAAGCACAGGTTGAAGTGGCACGTAAAGTGGGTGCCGATGCTTTGTGCCACGGTTGTACTGGCAAAGGGAACGATCAAGTGCGTTTCGAAGGTTGCTTCGCCGCATTAGCACCTGATTTAAAAGTGATTGCACCATGGCGTGAATGGACTATGCAGAGCCGTGAAGATCTCCTTGCCTATTTAGCTGAGCGCGATATCAAGACGTCAGCGTCAGCGACTAAAATCTATAGCCGTGATGCCAATGCCTTTCATATTTCCCATGAAGGCGGTGAGTTAGAAGATCCATGGAACGAGCCAAGCAAAGGCGTATGGACGCTGACTGCCGATCCTGAAGATGCACCGAACAAGCCTGCATATGTGTCGCTAGAAGTAGAACATGGCCGTATCACCAAAGTGAATGGTGAAGCCCTCACGCCTTATGCAGCGCTGATGACATTAAACGCCATTGCGGCTCCTCACGGTGTGGGTCGTATCGACATTACCGAAAACCGTTTAGTCGGCATGAAGTCCCGCGGTTGTTACGAAACACCCGGTGGCACTGTGATGTTCGCCGCACTGCGCGCGATTGAAGAGCTTGTGCTCGACAAGACGAGTCGTAACTGGCGTGAGCAGGTTGCCGCACAAATGGCGCATTTAGTGTATGACGGCCGTTGGTTCACGCCACTGTGTAAGTCACTGCTGGCCGCATCTGAGTCACTGGCTGAATCAGTTAACGGTGAAGTTGTTGTTAAACTCTACAAAGGCCAAGCGAGCGCAGTAAAGAAACGTTCACCTAACAGCTTGTACTCTGAAGCGTTTGCCACCTTTGGTGAAGATCAAGTGTACGATCAAAAGCATGCAGAAGGCTTTATCCGCCTGTACTCATTAGCGAGCCGCATCCGCGCACTCAACGCTAATGATGTAAAGTCTAAGTAATAGGTCGTTTAAAAGGGCGCCTAGCGCCCTTTTTTGTTTTTAGGTTTTGATTTAGTTTTTGATTCAGATGAGTCGATTTTAAATAAGCAGTGAGTAAGGGGAGTTAGCATGGCTTTATGGGGTGGAAGATTTCAGGGCGAAACCAGCGCGCTATTCAAATTATTCAACGATTCGCTTCCCGTGGATTATCGCCTGTTTGAACAGGATGTGGTCGGTTCTATCGCTTGGGCTGATGCGATTGCCAGCGTGGGAGTTATCTCGGCAACTGAATGCCGCGACTTGAAAAAAGCGCTCAATGATTTGCTGGTGGAAGTGCAGGGTGAACCGGCGATGATTCTCGCTTCGGGTGCTGAAGATATTCACAGTTTCGTCGAGTCGGCTTTGATTGCTAAAGTGGGCGATCTCGGTAAAAAACTGCACACTGGCCGTAGCCGTAACGATCAAGTTGCCACTGATTTAAAGCTTTGGTGCCAATCCGAAGGCAAAGCATTACTCGCGCGTCTTCAGGGCTTACATGCTGAATTGTTAGCTTTGGCTGAGCGTGAATTTGATGCGGTAATGCCCGGTTATACTCACTTGCAGCGGGCTCAACCTGTGACATTGGGTCACTGGTGCTTAGCGTATGTGGAAATGTTCGAAAGGGATATCAGCCGTTTAGCCGATGCGTTAACCCGTGCGAATACTTGTCCATTAGGTTCAGGCGCCCTTGCGGGCACGGCCTATAAAATAGATAGACATGCACTGGCTGCAGCGTTGAATTTTGCCTCGCCAACGCTCAATAGTCTCGATGGTGTATCAGACAGAGATCACGTGGTAGAGCTTTGCTCCACCGCATCGATCAGCATGATGCATTTAAGCCGTATGGCCGAAGATTTGATTTTCTTTAACTCAGGTGAAGCGAACTTTATTTCCCTGAGTGATGAAGTGACCTCGGGTTCATCCTTGATGCCACAGAAGAAAAACCCTGACGCATTAGAGCTTATCCGTGGCAAAACCGGCAGAGTGTATGGCAGCTTAGTGGGCATTCTCACTACCATGAAAGCGCTGCCTTTGGCGTACAACAAAGATATGCAGGAAGATAAAGAAGGCCTGTTTGATGTGGTTGATAGCTGGGCTATATGCCTTGATATGGGGGCGTTAGTGTTATCAGGTTTGACGGTCAATCGCCCTAATGCACTGTTAGCCGCGCAGCAAGGTTATGCAAATTCTACTGAGCTTGCGGATTATCTCGTGTCTAAAGGCATGCCTTTTCGTGAAGCGCACCACGTTGTCGGTGAAGTCGTGGTTGCTGCGATAGCGAAGCAAATTCCGCTCGAGGATTTCTCCTTGGCGGAATTAAAAACTTTTGCCGCGATCATTGAAGATGATGTCTATCCAAACCTCACGATTGAAGCTTGTTTAGCGAAACGCGACGTGCTCGGTGGTACTGCATTGCCACAAATTCAGCAGGCGATTGTGGCCAAGAAAGTACGTTAAGCGAGTTATTTAACCCACAATACAAGCCAATAAAAAACGCGACATTAGGTCGCGTTTTTTATTGGGCCACAATGAGTGGTAATGACTTTTTTACATGTGTTTATTGAAATAAATCATCTGTGGGCGCATCGATGAATAAATTGTTTATATCCTGATTTTCGCTGATGTACTGCTTCGGCTCTGTGCCTGAGATGAAATATTCGAACGCGCTGGTATAGTCGGTTTTACGCGTCAGTTTACCTGTCGCTAAATCGATGCGTACCGAAACTATACCGTCTGGCGGAATCGAGGTTGTCTCAGGTGTGCCTTGTAAGACGCTGTGCATAAACTCATTCCAGCCTGGACCTGCGGTTTTCGCTCCCGCTTCTGCTCCTGTTATCTGATCTTTTTCGCCGCTGGCATTCCA
>JBOFUF010000481.1:0-21323 GCA_051652445.1 Shewanella sp. | reverse complement strand
GGCAACGACTCATCGGTCACCATCTCGCCTGGCAGTACCAAGGGTACGCCTGGTGGGTAAGGCAGGATCATGTTGGCACTAATGCGGTTGACCATCTCACGCAAAGGCACTTCAACGACATTGCCAGCCAATTCTTGCTGCCAAGCATTGTGTGGGGTCATTTTTTGCTCTGGTAGTACATCGAATGCCTTGAACATCAATTCAGGCAGACGATACTCACAGGTCAGCTTGTGAATACCCTGAGCCAGCTCTTGAATGCGCATGTCGGCATAGAAGCTTGGATCTTCATTATACAGACTCGGCAACATGTTCTTGACGGTCAAGTTGAGATCATAACTGCGCTTGAACTCAGTCAACGCACGCAGCAACTGCATAGACTTGGACTTATCGATCCCGATAGAGTACAGGAACAGCATGCTGTAAGGGCCCGTTTTTTCCACCACGATGCCACGTTCGTCTAGGAACTTGGAGACCAACGATGCCGGCAGGCCGTTCTCCAGCAGCGTACCTTCGCTGCTCATCCCTGGGGTCAGCAGAGTGACCTTGATAGGATCCAAGTACATGTGGTCATCGTCTATATCCTTGAAGCCGTGCCAGTTATCTTTTGGATCCAGCTTCCAGCACTCCATGGTATCGATGTTTTCTGGCTGCCATACATCAAAGAACCAGCTATCGCTCTCACTACGCAGGCGTTTGATCTCTTTACGGAAGCGGATTGCGCGCTCGATAGAACCCTTAATTAGGTTTTTACCCGAATTACCACGCATCATCGCCGCAGCCGTTTCGGTTGATGCCACGATCCCGTAATGAGGTGAGGTCGAAGTATGCATCATAAAGGCTTCGTTAAAGGTTTCCTCTTCGAAGTCACCCTTGATGTGGATCATCGATGACTGAGAGAACGCCGCCAGCAACTTGTGAGTAGACTGGGTTTCGTAGAACACCTTACCTGGCACGGCTTCGCCACTCATGCCGCACTTGCCTTCATAGATTGGGCTGAAGTTAGTGTAAGGCACCCAAGCACTGTCAAAGTGGATAAACGGTGTATCTAAGGTTTGCTTGATAAAGTTGGTGTTGTACAGCAGACCGTCATAGGTGGAGTTGGTGATCACAGCATAACGGGGTGCCTGGGCACCAGGTGTCGCTGCGACTTTCGCTGCGATGGTCTCGCGGCTGAACTCACTTTGCGGAATACCACCCAAAATGCCGTAGGCGTTACGAGTTGGGCGGAAGTAGATTGGGGTCACATTGTTCATCATCAACAGGTGAGTCAATGATTTGTGACAGTTACGGTCAACCAACGCGGTGCTACCAGCTGGTGCAGAGAACATGCCAACAATCTTGTTAGCGGTCGACGTGCCGTTGGTCACTATGTAAGAGCGATCGGCGTTGAAGGTACGAGCGATATACTCTTCAGCGTCTTTGTGCGGACCGGAGTGGTCTAGCAGTGAACCCAGTTCTGGCATGGAGATAGAAACGTCTGCCTTGAACGCGTTCGGGCCGTAGAAGTCATAAAACATGCTGCCAACCGGACTCGTCTGGAAGGCTGTGCCTCCCATATGGCCAGGTGTACAGAAAGTGTATTTACCCTCTTCCACGTACTTGAACAGTGCCTTGGTAAACGGTGGCAGGATAATGTCTTTGTACTCTTGAATGGCTTGATCAATTTTCAGGGCAATGTCATTGCCCATGCCGAGACGATATTCAAAGAAGTGCACGTTCATGCGCAGGTCGGTCAGACAAATATCCAGAGTGGACTGTTCGTTAGCAAAAGCGATGATCGGCAATTTCTCATTGAGCTTAGTAATTTCGGTGCACAACTCAAGTGAGTAACTGTCCCAGTCAAAGATAGCGCTACAAATGCGGGGGTTCTTTTCAATCAATTTTAGCAAGTCGGCGGCATCAAGCGGATAGACAACTTCAAAGCCTTTTTCTTCAAGAGAAGTGTGTAATTCGCGGATTGGACCCTCTTTAAAAAGAAGACCAGGGTGGTTCAGGATAGCAATAATATTCATCTTAATACTCCACAAGAATGGGAAGCGCTTCACTATCAGTGATGATGATTGAAGCGCTCAATAAAGAATAAAGGGACTACGAAATAATGAGTGAGTTTCGACGCTGGACTAAGCAAGGGCTAGGCGTTGGCCTTCACGTTCACCTGCTTTTTTGGCGTAGAACATTAGAATAACGAGTGAGACAATGAAGGTTGCGGTTAGGCTTGAACCCTCGGCTCCTACTAACGCAATGAGACAGAACACACAGGCAACACCAGAGAAGATCATGGCAAAAGCGCTACGGCTGGTCATGCCTTCATAACGGATCAGGCAAATACATGAGTAGAAGTACGGCAGCATGGTCAACAATACCGCATCGGTGGTTAGCACAGTAAACAGGTCAGCAGCATGGGCAGACTGAGAGCTAAACACGGTTAATACAACCATCAGAGCAGTCATTTTGAGCGATGCCAATATCAACCCTTTTCTAGCAACGCCATTTTTGTCCACTTCGCCGTAGATTTTCGGGAAGTTACCATCATTGGCTGCACGCTTGCCGGCTTCGCCTACCAACATCATCCAAGAACCCAGTGAGGTAAAGCATGCCAGAGCGGTAAATGCCGAGACAAAGGGAGCTGACCAGCTACCGAAGATAGCGGATGACGCCATCGCAAACGGCGCACCGGAGGCCGCAACTTCACTGGCGGGGAACATACCTGCAATGACTTGAGTTGAGAGGATATACACTATCCCGGCAATTGAAGTTCCTAACATGGTCGCTAGTGGCACAGTGCGCTTAGGATTTTTTACCATACCGGTAGATACTGCAGCGGATTCCACCCCGACGAATGCCCACAGACAGATAAGAACGGCACTGATGATTGCGTGTGAATCAGTTCCACTGGTGGTGTTCCAGTTTTGGGTATACATGGCAGCATCGAAATGCCCCCAACCGATCACTGCAGTGCCCACAACCGGCAATAGGATCAGCACTAGGCCAAGCGTACAAAGCCGGCTGACCCAGCTACCACCAAGCAGGTTAATGAGGGTGAAGATCCATATGGCGCCAATGGTTGCAGCAGCGGCAGCGATAGGATCGTTCAGTGAAGGGAAAAATACCGACAGATAAGACACGCCGGTAATGCCGATAGCCAGGTTGCCGATCCAGTTCGCGTGGTAATAAAGTACCCCAGTCTGGAAACCAAGCACGGGTGAGACTTCACCAGCGTAGGCAATTGGGCCACCTTCTTGCGGGTTCTTGGTTGCGAGTCTGGCGTAAACAAACGCGAGACTCATTGCACCAAGCAGACAAATAGCCCAACTAAAAATAGAGATGGAACCCACACCAGCCAGTGATGCGGGTAGCAGAGCAATACCACTGCCCATCATGTTACCGGCAACAACGCCAGTACAAGCTAAAAGGCCAATTTTTTTGCTTGAGTCTAAAGACATATTACCTCCAAATAGATATTCGTTTGGGTGAGAAAATCAATCTTGCATTTCGATGGTTAAGAGTCTGCGCCTCGAATATGGAAGGGGCAACGAAGTCATAGAGTAAGTTTTTTTGAATGCCATGCGTATTCAATGAAGAAAACTTGAACGTTAGCGTGCAGAAATCTGTGTCATTTCAGTATTATTAAGGAAAAAGGCGCGGCTTTTGAACGGCCTCAATTGAACAAACATTCCTCCAGATGATCGGATCTTTTGACCAAGATAAACCTCATTACACCAGAATGCTTATGCTTAAATTAGTAGAATTATTGTGGGATGCCGATGAGACTGTGTGCAGTTTTTATTAAGCTTTCGTTGACAGTTGACAGTTGACAGTTGACAGTTGACCGATGGCAGGCGTAAACGTCAACGCCCTAGCCGTACGGTGATGAGTGAAGTGATAACCATCACCATACTTTTTCACATGCCCCACCACTGTGATTTTAAACATGTCTACACTGGCTATTTGGTGCATTTCTATTCATTGCTTTAGCGCCGGCTTGTCGCTATTGGCTTGCCTCAAAATCGAACGGGCGCGCATCTTAACTATTTATTTAAAAAGGCGAATTCAAGTGCTGGATGACTTGCGCAGAGGCAAAGGTACCATGGGGGGGATGGTTTTATGCGTAACATTATAGCTGAGCCATCGCCGAACAATTGAGCGACAACAAGCCACAAGTGAACATCACTAACACGGAGTTTACGACTATGGCAGTGATGACTTGTCAAACTGATTCTGACACCGGGGAGGGGGCGGTAATAGCCCCATTTCAGACATAAAAAAACCGCTTGGTAGCGGTTTTTATGCTTTGCAATCTTAGCAAACGTTAATCTAAATCGATTAAATACCCGCGTCAGCGCGCAGTGCTTCGGCTTTATCTGTCGCTTCCCAGGGGAATTCGCTACGACCAAAGTGGCCATAAGCGGCAGTCGCTTGATAAATCGGGCGTGCTAAATCGAGCATGGCGGTTAAGCCGTATGGACGCAGTTCAAAGTGTTGACGTACTAGCTTGATTAGCAACTCTTCAGACACTTTACCCGTACCGAAGGTCTCGATGCTGATAGAGGTAGGCTCTGCTACACCAATGGCGTAAGACACTTGGATTTCACAGCGATCAGCAAGACCGGCGGCGACGATGTTTTTGGCGACATAACGGGCGGCATATGCCGCGCTACGGTCCACTTTTGATGGATCTTTACCAGAGAATGCGCCACCACCATGACGGGCCATGCCGCCGTAGGTATCAACGATGATCTTACGACCGGTTAAGCCGCAATCACCTACTGGACCACCGATAACAAAACGGCCTGTTGGGTTGATAAAGAACTTAGTCTCTTTGTTTAACCATTGAGCCGGTAATACTGGCTTGATAATGGTTTCCATCACGCCTTCAATTAAGTCGGCTTGTGAAACATCATCTCTGTGTTGAGTCGATAACACGATAGCATCGATACCGACAATTTTGCCGTCATCATAGGCAAACGTGACTTGGCTTTTTGCATCTGGGCGCAGCCAAGGCAGTGTGCCGTTTTTACGCACTTCAGACTGACGTTTCACTAATGCGTGGGCATAAGTAATAGGTGCAGGCATCAGAATGTCAGTTTCGTTGTTGGCATAGCCAAACATTAACCCTTGATCGCCCGCGCCTTGCTCTGCAGGGTCAGCGCGATCGACACCTTGATTGATGTCGGGTGATTGCTTACCAATGGCGTTCAATACCGCGCAAGAGTCGGCATCAAAGCCCATATCTGAGTTGGTGTAACCAATGTCTCGTACGGTTTTACGGGTAATTTCTTCAATATCAACCCAGGCAGAAGTCGTGACTTCGCCACCGACTAATACCATGCCAGTTTTGACATAAGTTTCACACGCCACACGTGCTTTTGGGTCTTGAGCCAGAATTGCATCTAGCACAGCATCAGAAATCTGATCTGCAATCTTATCGGGATGACCTTCTGAGACCGACTCAGAAGTAAACAAGTGTTTTGCCATAGTAGGAAAATCTCGTCGTTAGCATTTAAATGTGTAGAAGCATCTACATCTAGACGGCTATTTTAGTGGAAATTCAGCGCTATGATAGCCCCAAAACTAAATATTTATGTACTTAGTGAGGTATATCCCAGCTTTTAAAACTGAACTAAAAAGCTCTACTTTGAATTAAGTTTTTGAAATTAAATATATAAACGTGTCCAGTCGCGATGCTTTGCTCTTGGGGTATTGATGGCAAATACTCGATGTGCAACGCGAGTCATATTTGCTCAAAACCTTTTAAAAATCTTGGATCGCGCGGGTCAGTACGAAACCCAGGTCATAAAAGTTCATATTCAGTCTCTTTATTATCGTAATAAAAGCGCTATTGATGCGATGGTGGTGAAATTGTTATGAATTTTAGTTTGCGTCATCCCCTTATGTAGGGGAAAATATCGATTCAAATTGCCCGTTAGATAGACCTCATTAATTAAGCAGGAGAGAGCATGTCTTCCCGTAAAGTACTCGCCAACGCAATCCGCGCCTTAAGTATGGATGCAGTTCAAAAAGCAAATTCAGGCCACCCCGGCGCCCCAATGGGTATGGCAGATATTGCTGAAGTGCTGTGGAATGATTTCCTCAAGCACAACCCGAACAATCCGAAATGGGTAGACAGAGACCGCTTCGTCCTGTCTAACGGTCACGGTTCAATGCTGATCTACTCTTTACTTCACCTGACAGGTTATGAATTACCGATTGAAGAACTGAAACAGTTCCGTCAATTACATTCAAAAACCCCAGGTCACCCTGAATACGGTTACACACCCGGTGTTGAAACCACAACCGGTCCACTCGGTGCGGGCATTAGCAACGCTGTCGGTATGGCGATTGCTGAAAGAACCTTAGCAGCACAGTTTAACCGCGATGGTCACGCTATCGTCGATCACTACACTTACTGTTTCCTCGGTGACGGTTGTTTGATGGAAGGTATCTCCCATGAAGCCTGTTCATTAGCCGGTACATTAGGCCTAGGCAAATTGGTCGCATTTTGGGATGACAACGGTATTTCTATCGACGGTCATGTCGAAGGCTGGTTCACCGATAATACGCCAAAGCGTTTTGAAGCTTACGGCTGGCACGTCATTGCGGGTGTTGACGGTCACGATAGCGCGGCAATCCGTGCAGCTATCGAAGCGGCTAAAGCGGTGACCGATAAACCAACGATGATTTGCTGCAAAACCATTATCGGTTTTGGTTCACCCAACAAATCTGGCAGTCATGATTGCCACGGCGCGCCACTAGGCAATGCAGAAATCGCTGCCGCTCGTGAATTCCTTGGCTGGCCACATGCACCTTTTGAGATCCCAAGCGATGTGTATGCTGGTTGGGATGCGAAAAAAGCCGGTGCTGCCCGTGAAGCGGCGTGGAACGAACAGTTTGCTGCTTATAGCCTAGCTCACCCACAACTGGCTGCTGAATACGAGCGCCGCGTTATTAAAGGTGAATTACCGGCTGATTTCGAAGCAAAAGCGCAGGCCTTTGTGCAAGCATCACAGGACAAAGCCGAAGGCATTGCGAGTCGTAAAGCCTCACAAAATGCTATCGGTGCATTTGGCGCCATGTTACCTGAATTGTTAGGTGGCTCTGCTGACTTAGCGGGGTCTAACTTGACTTTATGGTCAGGTTCTAAAGGTATTCAGGACGATGCGGCGGGTAACTACATTTACTACGGCGTGCGTGAATTCGGCATGAGCGGCATTATGAACGGTGCTTCGCTGCATGGTGGTTTCATCAATTACGGCGCAACCTTCATGATGTTCATGGAATACGCGCGTAACGCGGTACGTATGTCAGCATTGATGGGCATTCAAAACATCTTCGTTTATACCCATGACTCTATCGGTCAAGGTGAAGATGGCCCAACGCATCAGCCAGTTGAGCAATTAGCTAACCTGCGTATGACGCCCAATATGGCTGTATGGCGTCCATGTGATGCCGCTGAAACGGCGGTTTCTTGGAAAGCGGCGATTGAGCGCCGTAATGCACCTACGTCACTGATCTTCAGCCGTCAAAACCTCAAAGCTCAAGCGCGCAGCGCTGAGCAATTAGCCAATGTGGCTAAAGGGGCTTATGTACTGCAAGATTGTGCGGGTACCCCAGAACTGATCCTGATGGCGACCGGTAGCGAAGTACAATTGGCAATGGATGCCGCCGCTGCACTCACTGAGCAAGGTAAACACGTTCGCGTAGTCTCTATGCCATCGACAACTGAGTTCGATAAGCAAGATGCCGCTTATAAAGAATCGGTATTACCTCGCGCTGTGACTAAACGTGTGGCTATCGAAGCGGCACATGCCGATTTCTGGTACAAGTATGTCGGCTTTGAAGGCACCGTTGTCGGTATGACCACATTTGGTGAGTCTGCACCAGGTGACGTGCTGCTCAATCACTTCGGTTTCACCGTTGAAAATGTACTGAATGCGGTAAAATCGCTGGGCTAATGTTGTAAGGGATTAAAACCAATTCAAAAGGTTAAACTTTTTAAGTGTTAATCTGTATAATGCGGCCTGCAATCCTTTGCAGGCCGTTTTTGTATATGCAGCAATTTAAGAGGAAGTTGAGACCTCAATGATCCGAGTCGCTATCAATGGTTATGGCCGTATCGGCCGCGCTATTCTCCGCGCTTTATATGAGTCAGGAAAACGGCAGCAAATGCAGATTGTCGCGATTAATGAATTAGCTAAACCTGAAGCCATTATTCATCTGACCCAGTACGATACCACCCACGGTCGGTTTGCGCATAAAGTGAAGCTTGTTGATGATCACATGCTGATTGGCGACGATGCGATTAACATTCTCCATGAGCCTGATCCGGCAAAACTTCCTTGGCACGAGATGAATATAGACATAGTCTATGAGGCTACTGGCGTATTTATAGATCGTAAAAGCTGTGAAGCCCATATCAATGCCGGTGCGAAACAAGTGCTGATCAGCCATCCATCTTCAGCCGATGTTGATAGCACTATTGTTTATGGGGTGAATCACGATTTACTCCGCGCGGAACACACTGTGGTGTCCAACGCTTCTTGCACCACCAACTGTATTGTGCCGGTAATCGACGTACTCGACCGTCATTTTGGTGTCAAAAGCGGAGCCATTACCACTATTCACGCGGCGATGAACGATCAGCCAGTGATTGATGCTTATCATGATGATTTACGTCGTACGCGCGCGGCAGGGCAGTCGATTATCCCCGTAGACACTAAGCTTGCCCGCGGCATTGAACGGATTTTGCCGCACATGAAAGATAAATTTGAAGCCATTTCGGTGCGAGTGCCCACCCTCAATGTGACCGCAATCGATTTGTCGGTGACGGTAGATCAAAGCGTTGATATTGCCACAGTCAATCAGGTGCTGGCTTTGGCTGCCAATGGGCGATTTAACGGCATCTTAGGTTATACTGATGAGCCCTTAGTTTCATGTGATTTCAACCATGATCCGCGCTCCAGTATTGTCGATGGCACCCAGACCCGCGTGAGCGCAGGACATTTGGTGAAGCTGCTGCTTTGGTGTGATAACGAGTGGGGGTTTGCCAATCGGATGCTAGATACGAGTTTGGCGATGATCGCCGCCAAGCGGGGCAGGTAAAAACTAATTTTCACCAGTGGGTCACTGATTTATAAGCCAATTGTACGGAGCGTCGAGCGCCGTACGGCAGTTAATCCATACCGGCTATATGTGAAGCCAGTTTATTTTTTTGAATATAAAAGGAAGCGTTACCATGGCAATTATCAATATGTCTGAATTGGATTTACAAGGTAAGCGCGTGCTTATCCGTGAAGATCTTAATGTCCCTGTTAGCAACGGCGTCGTCACCAGTGATGCTCGCCTGCGCGCTTCGCTACCCACCATCGAACTGGCCCTTAAAAAAGGCGCGGCTGTGATGGTGATGTCACATTTAGGTCGTCCGACCGAAGGTGAATATAATGCCGAATACTCTCTGCAGCCTGTGGTCGATTACTTGGCAAAAGCCCTATCTTGTCCTGTGCGTTTAGCGACGAATTATTTAGACGGCGTTGACGTTGCTGTCGGTGAAGTGGTGGTGTTCGAAAACGTGCGTTTCAACGTGGGTGAAGGTAAGAACAACGAAGCCTTATCGAAAAAAATGGCGGCGCTGTGTGATGTCTATGTGATGGATGCCTTCGGTACTGCACATCGTGCTCAAGCATCGACTCATGGTGTGGGCATGTTTGCCCCCATCGCCTGTGCTGGTCCATTACTTGCGCAAGAATTAGATGCCTTAGGCAAGGCGTTAGATAATCCTGCGCGCCCTATGGTGGCGATTGTCGGCGGCTCTAAAGTGTCGACTAAGCTGACCGTGCTAGAAAGTCTTTCAGGCATAGTGGATCAGTTGGTCGTTGGTGGCGGTATTGCCAACACTTTCATCGCGGCGGCGGGCTACAATGTCGGTAAATCGCTGTATGAAGCGGATTTGATCGACGAAGCTAAGCGTTTAGTGGCGAATGCTAAAAGCCGTGGCGCTGATATTCCAGTACCAACCGATGTTGTGGTGGCGGGTGAGTTTAGCCCAACGGCTGCGGCAACCTTAAAATCGGTTAGCGACGTCGCTGATGGCGAAATGATTTTTGATATTGGCCCCGATAGCGCTGAAGCTCTGGCTAAAATCATCGAATCTGCAGGCACTATCGTGTGGAACGGCCCTGTGGGCGTGTTCGAGTTTGACCAATTCGGTGCAGGTACTCAGCGTATTGCCCAAGCAATTGCCGATTCAAAAGCGTTCTCTATCGCGGGCGGTGGTGACACGCTAGCGGCGGTTGATAAGTACGGCATTGCCGATAAAGTGTCTTACATTTCGACTGGCGGCGGTGCTTTCCTCGAGTTCCTCGAAGGTAAAGAATTACCGGCTGTCGCTATGTTAGAAAAGCGCGGCGCTTAATCATTCAGTTTTAAAAAACGCGGCGCATAAGACGCCGCGATAAGCTCTGAGAACATCAAAGCTTTAATAAAAAGTAAAAAATTATAACAAACCGCCCGTGTTTATCTAAGGTACTTAATTTAAGTTGTTTATTTAAGGTATCTTGCTGAATACGGGTATAAAAATCCATCCAAACGATAGCAGCCTCGGTGACCAAGCGTTGCAGAATGTGACAGTCACCCTATTATTGGAGTTAAAAAATGGCGTTAATTTCCCTACGACAACTACTTGATCACGCAGCAGAACATGGATACGGTGTGCCTGCGTTTAACGTTAACAACTTAGAGCAGATGCGTGCCATCATGCAGGCGGCTGAAGCAACTGACAGCCCTGTGATCGTGCAAGCTTCTGCTGGCGCGCGTAAATACGCTCGCCCACAGTTCTTGAAATATTTAATGGCAGCGGCCCTTGAACAGTACCCAGATATTCCTGTGTGTATTCACCAAGATCACGGTGCCGATCCCGATATCTGTCAACGTGCTATTCAATTAGGTATGTCATCAGTGATGATGGACGGCTCTTTGATGGCTGACGGTAAAACGCCTGCATCGTACGAGTACAACGTTGATGTTACCCGTCGTACAGTGGCCTTTGCCCATGCGTGTGGTGTGTCAGTTGAAGGTGAGATCGGCTGTTTAGGCAGCTTAGAAACCGGCCAAGCGGGCGAAGAAGACGGTATTGGTGCATCAGGTATTTTAAGTCACGATCAAATGCTGACTAGCCCTGAAGAAGCGGCGCGTTTCGTTGCCGATACCCATGTTGATGCACTCGCAATTGCGATTGGTACTAGCCACGGTGCTTACAAGTTCAGCCGTAAACCCACGGGTGATGTACTGCGAATTGATCGCATCAAAGAAATTCATGCGCGTATTCCTAACACTCACTTAGTGATGCACGGTTCATCTTCTGTGCCGCAAGAATGGTTACAGATCATCAATAAATACGGTGGTCAGATCCCAGAAACCTATGGCGTGCCATTAGAAGAAATCGTAGAAGGCATCAAACACGGTGTCCGTAAAATCAATATCGATACTGATTTACGTTTAGCTTCTACGGGGGCGGTTCGTCAATTCTTAGCAGAACACCCAAGTGAATTAGATCCACGTAAATTCCTCAAAGCATCAATGGAAGCCATGGCTGATCTCTGTACGGTTCGCTACGAAGCTTTCGGCTGTGCAGGTCAAGCCTCTAAGATTAAGCCATTGTCTTTACAAGCAATGTATAAAGCGTACCAGTCTGGTGCTTTAGCTCCTAAGATCAACATGTAAACATATAGTTGAAATAAAAACCCGCGAATGCGGGTTTTTTTATGGTTAAAATAGCCGATATTTTCATTTCTCAAACGTAAATGTTAATATTTCGCAGATTTTTAGGGGAATATACTAGCCCATATTAATATGTGTTTATTCGGTATCGCTGTTACGAACAGATATTGATAAGGATTAGATTTTACGCAACAGGAACGTATCATCATGAAAAAATTATTGGCCGCAAGCATATTAATAGCGACGCCTTTTATGGCGACTGCTGGGGTTGATTTTGTAAAAGGCGATAAGACATTCGCCGGTGAAGCTGAGTTAGGTGCAACCTTAACAACAGGTAACACTGACACCTCATCATTCAAAGGACGTTTAAATTTTAAGCATGAGCTTGGCGACTGGCAAAATAAGTACTTACTCGAGGCTTTATACAAAGAAGATACGGGTTCTGTCACCGCGAAGCGTTATTTAGCGGGCGCTCAAGGTAACTACAAAATGACAGAGCGTAGTTATTTATTTGCTAACGGAAATTATGAAGTCGATCCATTCACAGGTTATGATTACACGCTTTCTGGCGCAGCGGGTTATGGTTACAGACTGTATGATACAGGGAAGACTTTTTTAGATGTCGAAGCCGGTCCTGGTTATCTCTATCAGCGTCTTGTTGATACTGAGCAAGCGCTTATCGAAAGTGATGACACTAATGATAGTGTTGTCGCTCACGGTGTGATCAACTTTGAAACTGACATTACCGATACCTCTAAATTCCAGCAGCGTTTTGTTGCTGATTACGGTGATAAGCTCGATGCCCGTTCTGAAACCTCATTAACGGCAAATATTATTGGTGCATTGGCAATGAAGTTTGCCATTATTGTGCGATACAACAGCGAGCCGTTGGATAATAAGAAAAGTACCGATACAGAAACGAATATGACCTTGTTATATGCCTTCTAAAGCTGTGACATGGATTTACAACTCATAAGCACCTAAACGGTGCTTTTTTGTTGGCGGTGATCAAGCTATATGCGCTATTTGTTTATTAGCACTCTTGCAGTTAAACAAAAATTAATGTTTAAAATGACTTTGGTCAGGAGGAAATGCATATAAAGTTGCGTTTCATCAACATTTACTATGCAGCAGCTATGCTAATTTCGAATCATTTCCGACGTAGAGATCAATTTTAATGAAATTTCAGCGGTTGTTTACAGGCAGTGGAATGGTGTTTTGGAGTCTATTTTGCGTTGCAATATTGAGCGGATTCTCACCTGCCGTTTGGGCGATGACAGAAGGAGGGGGACGGATGGATTTAACCGCTTCGGGTGTGGGCTATGTTGCCCTCTGCGTGTTCGTACTTGCCTATCTCATGGTGATGGCTGAGGAAAAATTACAGATACGTAAGTCTAAACCTGTGCTCGTTGCGGCGGGTATTATTTGGTGCATGATAGGTTTTGTGTATGTGCAAAATGGCATGTCGGAAGTATCCGAAGCGGCGTTTAAACATAACTTACTTGAATATGCTGAGCTGTTACTCTTCTTGTTAGTGGCCATGACCTATATTAATTCCATGGAAGAGCGAAATGTGTTTGATGCGATTCGTGGCTGGCTTGTTGGCCGTGGTTTTAGTTTAAGAACCGTATTTTGGCTGACCGGGTTTATGGCATTTTTTATCTCGCCCGTGGCGGATAATTTAACCACCGCGCTATTGATGTGTGCTGTGGTGATGAAAGTGGGGGCAGGGCAACACAAGTTTATTACTCTCGCTTGTATTAATATTGTGGTGGCTGCCAATGCTGGGGGGGCGTTTAGCCCATTTGGTGACATTACAACCTTGATGGTGTGGCAAAAAGGTTTAGTGCACTTTAGCGAGTTCTTCCATCTGTTTATTCCTGCGTTAGTCAACTTTGCATTGCCTGCTGCCATTATGAGTCTGTTTATCCCACATTTTGTGCCAGAGCCGGAAAAAAACCATATTCGTACCAGGCGCGGAGCTAAGCGAATTGTGGCGTTGTTTTTACTGACGATAGCGACTGCTGTTTGTGCCCATTCCTTCTTAGGTATGCCGCCAGTACTGGGCATGATGACAGGGTTGGGTTTTCTGCAGTTTTTCGGCTTTTATCTGCGTAAGACCTTTGATCGCTCGGTAGCTCATCAGCGGGCTAAGGCAGAATTAAGGCGTGATGAATTGCGTTTGCAGCAATTGGGTAGTGTCGTGCCCTTTGATGTATTTAAGCCGATTGCCCGTGCTGAATGGGATACTCTGTTGTTCTTTTATGGCGTAGTGTTATGTGTAGGTGGCCTAGGTTTTATGGGATATTTGGGCTTAGTGTCAGAGGTCATGTACTCGCATTGGAATGTAACCTATGCCAACGTTGCGATTGGTCTTCTATCATCTGTTGTTGATAATATTCCGGTGATGTTTGCGGTACTGACCATGAAGCCCGATATGGTCTTGGGGCAGTGGTTATTAGTGACGCTGACGGCAGGGGTGGGTGGCAGTTTATTGTCGATAGGCAGTGCGGCAGGAGTTGCGTTAATGGGACAAGCGCGCGGTATTTATACCTTTGGGGCGCATTTACGTTGGACTCCGGTCATCGCCTTAGGCTATATCGCAAGTATTCTGGTGCACCTATGGATTAATTCGGCTATGTTTTAACCTTGATTGAAGCAAGTTGTATCAGTTTTGCTTTTTAGCATTAAATATTTTATTGATTTGATTCACAGTTTTCCCCTCTGCCAATTGTGACGCAATCTAGATCACAGTGAAAAATAATTGTTACAGGTATACTTGACCCTTAATATTTCGTTTAGGGGTCAAGATGAAAATAGGGTCTTGTTGGTTAAATGTACAAGAACAGCAACTGCTCGATCCCGACTCGCAGTCATGCTGGGATCTTGAGCCTGATGAGTTTGAAATTATTCGGTACTTGCTTGAATGGCAGGGAAAAGTCGTTTCTCGATTAGAGTTGATACAAGTCGTTGCTCGTTATCATAAGGGCGGGCGTCACTATGATCGTCTTGAGCAAATCATCAATCGCTTCAGTCAGGCGTTGGGGGATAATAGGTCATCGTTATTAAGTAAGGTTTCTGATCAGGGCTATATTCTTCATATGGTACCGATTAAAAAAACAGCGAGCATACTTGCGACTCCTTTTATTAAAATTGAGCCTTTACCGTTCTTTTTATTATTATTTCTGGGATTCGTAACCTTATGTTTGTTTTTTAGTCGCATCGCTAATCCGACTTCAATTGCGCCAGATCATGCTCATCAATTTACGTTACCTAATAACCGCGTTGCAGAGATCTCTTTTTATACCGGGCAGCAAAAAATGAAATCGATGAAGCCATTTGCCGAACAGATGGTGTCACAAGTGTCAGCTTGTACAGCATTTCCTTGGCATTCGATATCGGTATCAATATCGAATAGTCGAAAAATGCTCACGATTTTTTTAGATGATAAAAAAGAAAGTACTAATTATAAAATTATTAAACTGATATCAGAAGACTTTAATGTTGATGTCTTTGATGAGCAATGGTTAAGAATGGTTGGTATCTGTGATTAAGTTTAAACATGTTATTTCTTATTTGAAATCTGTGCGTTTGTGGCATTATCTTGCTATGGCATTAATCTGTACTATTTTATTTCTGTTTATTAATGATGATATTGGGGGGGAGGATGATCTAGATTTAAGTTGTTATGCTGAACTGTATTCATCTCCTTTTGTGGGTGATCATTCTTCAATACTTAATCAAAGTTTAACACTTGATATTAATCTCCATGATGAGGGCGTTAAACTCGCTTATCACTATGGTTTTGATGGTAAAAAAATGGCTTCAATTGTATATCATGGTCAGTTAGTCGCTTTTGAGATTGGGACTATGACGTATAAATTAGAGTTAGAAGAAGCTAATGTAAAACTGGATTTATTACAAGTTGGCGTACCTGAGCCTATCAGAGTAGCGGTAGATAAATCCCGCGCAGCACTTGTTGCCGATGGTGTTATTAGTTTTGATATGCAGATTGTTGATTTTGACACTATTAACGATTTTACTTTGTTAAAGTTTAAACCCAGTGGCACTTTGTGGGCTTGTCGAACGAATCGCTAGCGTTCGGTATTTAATGAATGTGCCAAACTGAAGTGCTGAATCGCAAAAGGTGTTTATTCACCTTCTATTATTAATCTGTCAATCTGAGTGTGGATATGAGGATTGCCTTTAGCGTGTTGTTTTTTGCGCTGTAGATTTGAATGGCAAGATTTATCATTGTAATTTAGCCATTTGACATTATTGTTAATTTCCAACCGCTATTTCAAACCGCGAGGTTCAGCTGAAGACAAAGGGTGTGTGGTATTATCGCCCTGTAAATGACCGATGGCTGCGTGAGTTTAAGCGTCAATATGGTCTTGCATGATACCTATAGCGCTCAGATTGTTGTACTGAGTATCAGGAACCTGCAACACAATAAAAAGCTAATGCTGTTGTAATGTCTTGAAATCTATCGGTGTTAACAGGATTTGATTTCTAGGGGGCTAGCACACAGTGGCGATGAGTTCTTCTGCATGGACTCCCAGTTGAATGCTTGTTCCTGGAGTGTTGTAGGTAATGAGGGGCGGTTAGTTTGCGCTAGAGCGAGGCGTTGGATAAAAAGCTGGGCAGAATATATAAAATATCTTTAATATATCAGTGAATTATATTTTACTGATTCTGGGTGTATCATCTCAGCATTGAAATGTTTGTGAGTGATAGCCACAAAGATTATAGCGTAGCTTTGTTTTAACCGTGCAAAACCGTAGGCGGTTGTCGAATTGTAAATAGTCGCGTTTAGCCGTGTATTTGATACGTTCTGGGTTTAAATTATGCTTATTGCATTGGTTTACCATTGATGAGCCCATTTTTGGGGGCGTAAAAGGTTTTTGTGTCCAAGATCCGTATTAAGCAAGAAGAATCCTTATCGATTAAGTTCAGTCATCAAATGGAAAAGGGTGATAGTCGTCAGCTCGATCTCTATTTCTTCTTACCCAAGGAAATGGGGATTGGCGCACGTACACTTAATGAAGAAGAGTACTACTACAGTTCAATTGTTGGACGTCGTTCATACTATTCTGAAGGTTTGCATTTGCCTCTAGTACAGGGTCGCTTTGCCAGTTTAAATCGCCGAACTATCGAAGAATTTAGATTGTACTTGAATTTATTCGCTTATCAGTTTGCGGTAGCTGTCGAAAATGACGTGAAGGAACTCAATCAAATTGCTGATGTAACACACTTTTATGTCACTTTGGATGAGCTGCGAGAGCAAGTGGTGATGTTGCTCAAAAAGTTTCGTCGTAACGAGCCTGGCGATCCAAAGTGGAAATCTTATTTCGAAAATGCTGACAACTACTTGTCTTGGCTTTGTGAGCAGCAGTTACTGAATGTTCTTGCCTATGCCCCTCGTACTAGCGATTTTAGCGATATTCAAGAGCGGGTACTGACACTGTGTCGTAATGAATGCGCCTATCGCGATGAACATAAGTACAACTCGGCACAGACTAAACAAGACCCCAATCGTATCTCTAATAAGATGTTGTTGTTAAGACGTTTAATTCAACAAGGGGTGGTGCTCAAAGAAGAGTTAAAGCCTTTGGGAATTGGCCTTAAAAAGTTTACGACGGGATTGGCGACCGCATTAGTGATGTTAGTTGTGTCGGCGTTGATTATTCAGGCGCAAGGTGCCTTCAGCGGCTTTACTATTGCATTAGTGTTGACCTTAGCGGTGATTTACGGTTTTAGGGAGATTTTTAAAGACGATGTGCGTAATGCTATGTGGCGTTTCATTCAGCGGGGGCGGCCGCGTTGGAGCCGGATTCTACGCGATACTACCAGTCAGGCGGTAATCGCTAAGCAGTTGGTATGGCTTGAGTTTATGCGCCAGCAAGATTTGCCTGAGAAGGTCAGCGAAATTCTAAAACACAGACATAGCCAAAATAAGGTCGACGCAGAAATCCTGCACTATAAAATTGCGACTAAGGTGAATCAGAGTGAATTTCAAGCCGGATATTCGACCATTCAAGAGCAAGTGAGCTTCAGCTTAGTCCCCTTTGCTCGATATTTGGAACGAGGTAAGGCCAGGATTTATAAGGAAATTGAAGGCAAGATTAGTCATGAGTCGGTTGAGCGTCGTTATCAAGTTAACTTGATTCTAGTGTTGCGCGATGGGCGCGAAGCACCACAGTATATTCGCTATAAAATTACCATGAACCGTTCGACAATTATTGAAATTACCCTGAGCCAATTGCCTGACTCGGTCAATGCACCCGAGTCTATGATTGATGACGCGTAAAGGCTTGGCCAATATTCTGGTCATTATTTTGCTTTGCCCGTTTTAGCGCAACTTCAGCATTATTCAGGTACTGCTCTAATGTTTGGCCTGCTTGGTAACCCGCGATACCAATACTGATGCCTTCACCTAAGCCATTACCATCGAGTTTTTCCATCATGTTGAGGGCAAAGTGATGAGCAAGGGTAGCATCGGTGTCGGGTAACATCATAAGAAGCTTTCCTCGTTGCCAATGCAAAATCTGATAATGATTAGGGATTTCAAGTAATAATTGTACTTCTACTTCTTGTTGACGGTTTGCCAGTTGGTCGATATCACTCATGTGGCTCAGCATGCCTTCGGGATTAATCTCCATTAAAAGTAGGCTTGAGCTTCGACGGCTTGACAGGGGAAGAGAGTCAAAGTAGCGCTCTAAATCCACCAATCGCAGCAAAATAGTACTACGATGAGGGACAAAGCTGCGTTTTTCTGTACCTAGGCCACGTTCAGCGGCTTGTTCTAAGGTGCAGACGATATAATCCATTTCGCCATCTGCGGCGGCATGGCCTTTCAAGGTTGCTTGTAAACAATTGGAGTGTGCCTGCTTGGGTGAGCATAGAATTTGCCCTTGCCACTGACCTTGCATGGCGATTTGAGCGCAGATCCTCTGCCATTGATTGCCTAAATCATTAGCAAGCAGTGAGGCTAAATCTTGATTCAAATCACCGTTGAGCTGCATCAGTGTATCGAAGACAGGGTTGATTTTAATCAGTTTGCCGTTGATATCCGTCAGAGCGGTGGCCACAGTGCTATTGCATAACAGTTCACTGTGAAATGCCTGTTGTTTGCTACTGATTAATTCACTGATGTCTTCAAGGCTGATTAATAGATGTGGTGAAGCTCGGCTCGCTTTAGGCGCTTGCTGTATATGGACACGTAGCGTGGGTCCGCCAATACTGTCTAAGCTGATTTCACCTGACCATTGACCCGTTTCATACACTTGCCCCATCAATGCGCTATAAGCGTTGTCATCGAGACATAAGGTTCGCTGTAAGCTTCGGTCTGTGAGTTCATCTAATGGAACTAAGGTTGCCTTTGCAGCTTTACTATTGGCGCTGATCACTCTGGCGTTTTCGTTGACCATGATAAAGCCGATATCACTATTAAATAAACCATTGGCAATATCGATACTGTACTGGCGTGAACGTTGTTGTAAGTGATACATGTGGCTAAGTAGTACAACCCAAGCAGCTAAAAAGGTTAATAACAGTGAGGCGACGATGACAATGTTTTGCCACACAGAAAAGCGATCAGCGATGTCGGAGTTACGCACATAGGAGAGTAAAAAATATTCTCTGCTGGTTTCTGGTTGAGCGGTGAGTTCGATTTTAAGGTAAACAAAAGTGGCGTCTTTACCGTGGAATTGTCCAAAGTTGTTCATGGACATTTCACGCCATAAGGCGGGGTAGCTCTGCTTTAAACTTGCACCTAAGGTATCTGGCATATTACTTAAAGGAGCCAGATCGTTAACGCCAGTATAGAGTAGCCCCTGAGTATCGAGCACGAGAATAGGGAATTTATCGCTTGAAAAAGCAGGTTTTATGGTCTCTAGCATTTGCGCCATAGAGTTATATGTCACCAGATAACCCATTGAACTTCCATCTGGATTTTCTAACCATGCCATTTGATACATATAAGGTTCAAGTATCCCGTTGATTGGGGCAAACTCCAATGGTGAAGTATAGATCTCCTTGCCTCCCATACTACTCCGCGCGCCGAGTAACGTCGGTGGCAAGGCATCTTTACTGAAATTCGAAGGGGTTGACAATTGATAATTGCCTTGGGGGTCGTACAGTGAAATCTCTAGCAGCTCAGGAATGTGTTTCACGAGATCTTGCCAGTTTTGCTGTAATTTGAGTGTTTGCTGGGCGCTAGGATGATTTAAGTATTGTTTTAGTCGTTCACTATTTGCGAACACTTGGGTCCGATATTGCTGAAAAGACACTTTATCTGTGATCAATGTACCGATGGTTTGTAGTTCACTGTATCTTTGCTTCGCCCATTCTTCTTGCAGGCGCCGCTCACCTAATGTAATGATTAAATGAGTTAAAATCACCATGCCTATAACCAACATGCAGAGCTGACTTGCAATAGCAAGCAAGCGTTGATGCGACCAATGGATCCCTTGAGTTAAAGAGAGCTGCGGCGCTAGGGGATACGTGCGTTGGTTATTCTTCAGCATGAACCGATTATGAGTGGGTGAACTGTTAATTGGGCTATGTTAACACGAAAGAATTGTTACGACAGTGCCAAGTTACTCGATAAGATTGCCTTAATAAACGTTAAGGCAATGCCCATGTGTTTTTGCTGACTTAGATAAGGTTGTTTTCGTGCAGGGAGTGCCAAGTGATTGAGGCTGTATTGGGATGATATTTAACCTAAGGCACCCAAGATTCTATGCTTGAATTCGCAGCCGTATGACTCAACTTGTTTGCGGCAGATCTCGATATCCACACCGGCTAATCCTTCGATAGCAGAAACTTGTACCGTTTCAATATAGCGTGGTGCTAACGCGATAAAAGCATGTACGGCGGCGTAGGAGTCGGCAAGTTTGGGGCGGCAATGTTCCATATAGGCGGCTTCATTATCGGCATTGAGCGATATGGATAGGCTATCAACGCACTCGCTAAGCTCTGGCAGAATATTACGCCTATGGACCAAATTACCTAAACCATCGGTATTAATGCGAACGCGCCCGCCTCTTTGTTTAATGACTCTTGCCACCGCCAGTAGTGTTGGCAGATTTAGGGTTGGCTCACCATAACCACAAAAAACATATTCTTCGAAGGCGCTAACCTCGCCAAGCAGTGGAATAATTTCCTCAGGTTTAGGTTGGTGAGATAGTGCGAGTTGATATTCGTGGATCTGTTTACTGCCGTTATGTTTTGGGCAAAAAGCACAGCGCAGGGTGCAGCGACCCGTAATATTAAGGTAGCGACTACGACGGATATCATAGACTAGCGTTTCGGCTGCACAGGTTTCATTCGTGTAAATGTTAGCTATTACATGATCGTCTGTAGGGGCTTTAGTATTGATAATTTCTTGTTTATCAATATCTTGTTCGTCAACATCTTGGTTTTTAAAGTGATTAGGCATAATGATGTGTTTCATTTTAACGATAACGAATGGCTTTAGTACAGTGTAGCGAAAGCCTGATGCTATAACTGCCAGCTAGATCGCAACTTCAAAGTGCAAGCGGCAAAGTTGGGATGTTAACAAGACGTTGATTTAACGACTCGGCTTCTATTGCAGAACACCGTTGAGG
>JBOFUF010000480.1:0-12861 GCA_051652445.1 Shewanella sp. | reverse complement strand
GATGAAGAGCCGCTATAAAGAAGTGACTGCCATTCTTGAGACCATGCAGACGCTTCTGAAAGAGAATGGTGTGACGGATTTTAAAGTGCAATGTAAGCATCTTTATCACGACCGTGATGAAGTGACGGTACATTTATGGTTGCGTCCTAATACCGCGTGGAATTAATGGCTGCGCTATGCTTGCGGTGATCTTGTTGTCGCTACAATGGTAATCGCACGCAGGTTTAAAGCCCGGTAGATTAAAGCGAGATAACAAAAAGCCCCACAGGAAACTTTGGGGCTTTTTCGTGTTTACTCATTTGAGTTTAAAGCGCTTTTTATAAAGCTTAAGCAAGCGCGTTATTTACTTGCCTTAAACGCGCTCAGCATTGAGATCACAGACGCTCAAGTACCGCTTGCGTGAAGTCGGTTGTGCCGTGGGTGCCGCCTAAATCGCGAGTCGTACGGTCGCCTTCTTCGATCACAGCAGATACCGCTTTACGGATTTGCTCCGCTTTGTCAGCCATACCTAAGTATTCTAGCATTTGGATAGACGCTAAAATCACTGAGGTTGGGTTGGCGAGGTTTTTGCCTGCAATATCAGGCGCGCTACCATGTACGGCTTCGAAAATCGCGGCATCACGGCCAATGTTTGCACCTGGTGCCATGCCTAAACCACCGACTAAACCCGCACACAGGTCCGATAAAATGTCACCGAACAGGTTGGTCGTCACGATGACATCGAAGTTTTCTGGGTTCATTACTAACTTCATGCACGTTGCATCGACAATCATTTCTTCTGTCTTGATGTCTGGATAACGTAGGCTCACTTCACGGGCCACTTTCAGGAACAGGCCTGACGTTGACTTCATGATGTTGGCTTTATGTACGATAGTGACTTTCTTACGGTTTTCTTTGCGAGCCAGTTCATAGGCGAAAGTGGCAATTTGCTCAGCACCTTGGCGTGTGACGATACTGGTTGCTTCAGCCGTTAAACCATCTTCAGACACTTTTTGGCCATGGCCAGAATACATGCCTTCGGTGTTTTCACGTACTGTGATGATATCGATATTTTCGTAACGGGCTTGGGTACCTTTGAACGAAATCACTGGGCGTACGTTAGCGTACAAGCCGAATTTTTTACGCAAGGTCACGTTGATAGAGGTAAAGCCTTCACCAACGGGAGTCGTCAGTGGACCTTTGAGTGTGATGCGGTTTTTTTCAATGAGTTCTAAAGTGCGTGCAGGCAGTAACTCGCCTTGCTTTTCAAGTGCAGTCAGGCCGGCATCGGCAAATTCATATTCAAAATCACAACCCGCTTTATCAAGGATTTTTAAGGCTGAATCAATAATACTTGGGCCAATTCCATCACCTGGAATTACGGTTATCGTTCTTTTTGACATGGAGAAATCCTTCCACGGTTTGTCGTTACTGCAATTGTCCCCACCCAGCGTTAACGGGATAGCAGGACTATGAATTTGGTCTTTTTTCTGTGTGTTATTTTAACCATCTTTGATCAAACTTCACAGAAAATAGTGAGCAATATCACTATTTTCAGCGGGTATAACTTGTGAAAATACTGAGTTCTCACCATTATGCAGCGTCAATGGTTCAAAAAGTCTACTTTAGTCTAATAAATATATAAAAGAGCAAGACATTGAAGTTAATCGCTATCACATCTCTGGTGCTGATCCCTTGGGATATTTTTTGCTTGGGCTGTCGGCCTCTTTGGCGGTGTGGCTAACGATATCGGTGCCGGCTTCTAGGTACTGTCTATAGGTGTCATCACCCCAAGCGACGAGTTTATTGTCTTTAAACATCAATGGTGTACATTCGTCTTTAGTCGTGATGCTATCGGATTTCTTATGGTGAGTACGATAAAAGAGGATTTGTAGCTGAGCATCCTTAAGGGATTTCGCTTCAGAAAAATCGGCTTTGCCAAATAGAGTTTTGACCTCAGAAATATCCTGTCCAAGGTTTAAATCATTTAGTTTTTGGCTGTTATAAACTTGTCTATCTTCCCACTCCATTTCGTCTGGTGTGGGTTCATATACCAGTGCAACAACTGCGACGAAGCCGACATAGGCAGCAAATATGCTACCGATAATGACTGAAGCTTTTGATTTCATTGAATCTAATTCCTTTAAGTATCCAATGTGCAATTTGACAAGTCAATAAAATACGCTTTTGTTCTTCGAAGGTAAATGGCTCGATTGCAACTTGGTGCTAACAATGATTACAGTCTGTTGGTTGATTCATTGGTTGATTCATTGGTTGAGGCATTTACCCTAAAATCCCGTAAGTTGATGTTTAAGGGTAAATCGGTTTGTAGCTGCGCTAACTTATAGCTGAGTCTTGCCATTTCCTTACCTTCTGCCAGTTTTTTAGCTTGTTTAGCCCCTAAGTTAGATAGCGATGAGAACAAGGTCGGTAAGTTTCTGAATGTTTTCAATAATTCGGCAGCCGATTTAGGACCGATACCTGCAATACCCGGGATCTTATTACCGCTATCGCCTGCTAATGCCATTAAATCGAGAAATTGATTGCGCTCGACACCGAGCTTTTGTTCCAACGCGGTAATATCGAGGTACTGCTGATTAAAGTGATCCCACTGGCTGATTTGGCGATGATTGAGCTGACTAAAACCTTTGTCAGTGGATACAATAATCGCTTCACCCTGCGCGTTGGCGGTTTTTATTGCCAGTGTTGCAATGACATCGTCAGCCTCTGCCGCCGCATAAATAGAGCCAATGTTCATCATCTTTAAGTGTTCTTGCAGCGCAGTAAGGCCTTTTGCCAGCGGCTCAGGCATAGGTTTACGGCCTTTCTTATAATCGGGGTAAAGCTGTTTACGCCATGAGACTTCATCCCCATCCCACACGATAGCCACATGGGTTGGGCGATGCACGCGCTGCAGTTTAGTGCATGCCGAGCTGACGCGCTCTGTAAGGCTTTGCATATCGGATTCATTAGGGATCGCCGCATAGATGCGGCGAACCAAGTTGAGACCATCGATGATTAAAAACGTGTTCATGGGGTGTTGTTGCTTCGCTCTTTATTTCACTATTTGATAGCAAGGAATATAGGTGCTTCCGGGAAGCTTCATTCTTTGTTGTTGTACAAATGCGCTCAAGAGCTTGTCCATCATATCCATGAGTTTAGCATCGCCTGTTAATTGGAACGGGCCATCACGCTCTATGTGCTTGATTGTTTCCGATTTGACGTTACCCGCCACTATACCTGAAAATGCTTTACGCAGGTTTGCTGCAAGTTCGGCTTTATTGGTTTGAAAGTGCAAGTCTAAGTTTGCCATGACCTCATGACTGGGGATAAAAGGTAGCTGGAACTCGGGCTCAATCTTCAGTGCCCACTGATATTGGTAAGCATCACCTGTTGAGCGGCGATAGGCTTTCACTTGTTCCATTCCTTGCTTCATGATGCGTGCGACGTCAGCGGGATCATTTATGATAATTTGGTACTTTTTCTGGGCTTCTGGCCCTAAGGTTGAGGCGATAAACTCATCAATTTTAATGAAGTAATCGGCGCTCTCTGCTGGACCTGTGAGTATCAATGGGAACGGCGTTTGTTGGTTTTCTTCGTTCAGTAAAATGCCTAATATGTAAAGCAGCTCTTCAGCTGTGCCAGCCCCCCCTGGGAAGATAATAATGCCGTGACCTAAACGCACGAAAGCTTCGAGGCGTTTTTCAATATCAGGCAAAATCACCAGTTCATTGACGATTTGGTTAGGGGGCTCGGCGGCAATAATACTTGGCTCAGTTAAACCAATATATCGTGCATTTTTAATCCGTTGTTTGGCATGACCTATCGCCGCACCTTTCATCGGACCTTCCATCGCGCCAGGACCACAACCTGTGCAAATGTTCAATTCTCTCAGGCCAAGTTGATAACCTACCTCACGTGTGTACTGGTATTCGATAGCATTAATACTGTGTCCGCCCCAACAGACGACCACATTAGGCTCCTTCATTGGTGCTATCGCCCGCGCGTTACGCAAAATATCAAACACCACATTGGTAATATGCTGGGCATTGGTCAGATTAATGTGCTTTAGTGAGTCATATCTATCACTGATATAAAGGATATCGCGTAAGACTGAGAACAAATGCTCTTGAATGCCGGTGATAATTTGACCATCGACAAAGGCTTGTTCTGGGGGATTAACGAGTTCTAATTTTACACCGCGCTCTCGTTGCAGAACATGGATGTCGAAATCTGGGTATTGCTCGAATAGGGCCTTAGAGTTGTCGGTTTTTAACCCCGCGGCTAGCACTGCTAATGAGCAGTTGCGATACTGTTGGTATAGCGTGCTTTTGGCACTCTTTTTGAGTCGATCAACTTCAAGTTGCGAAAGCTGATCCATGCTGCCTTTTGGGCTGACTTTTACTATCATTTACCACTCCTTCGTCATGACAGGAGTGGTAAGAAGAGGCGTATAGCGGGGCTTAGCTATACGTCAATCACAACCCTGTCTCTGCTTTCGTGTTTCGCTTTGTAGAGTGCTGCATCGGCACGTTCGAAGGTCTCATGTATGAGCTCACTTCCCATAACTTGTGCAGCGCCTATAGATACTGTAACTGTAATTCTCTGATTTTTAAACTTAAATTGAATATTTTTTATTTTATCGCGTACTCTATTTAAAAGTTGAGCGATATCCGCAGGAGCCACATCAGGTAATAGCAGTACAAATTCTTCGCCGCCATAGCGGGCAACAAATTCGGTATCTCGCAGGGATTTTTTTAATGCCATTGAGATGACTTGCAAGGTTTTATCCCCCGTGCTGTGGCCAAAGCTGTCGTTGATGGATTTGAAGTGGTCGATATCAGCAATAGCAACCCAAAGAGGGGATTTATGTCGTTGATAGTTAAGATACTCTAACTCCATTCGTTCTTCTAATGCCGCGCGATTCGGCAATTGCGTTAAGCTATCAAGTAGGTTGAGTTTCTGCTGCTCGAATAGACGTTCTTTGTAGGTATTAGCCTCATTACTTAACTCATTTAGCTCTTTACGCATTATCTCCATCGACTTATGCAATAAGGCTTGCTCTCTTTGCTCTAGGGCTTTTTTACGGGCTAAGGCTAAGCGGATAGAGTGAAGTTGTTCTGTCAGTTGAGCTTTAAGATCAACGATATCTTCCACATCGATAAGGATTTCACCTGCGTTATCGACACGGGTGTTGATCTCACGATTCCGTTGGGCTTTTAATTGGAAGCTACGTTGATTGTGATTGTATGACTCACTGACGACGTCACGTACCGCGGCTAAAGCATCGTTGAGTGTAAATAAAAACTCTTGAGATGCCGATTTCTCGCGGGCGATGTTATCGAACAATAACCCTAAAATGGTTTGGTAGGCTTCGAGCAAACTATCCATTTCGAACTCAGAAGAGAGTACTTCTTTGATCGCTAATACTTGGTCGCGCTGATCTTTACGGAACTCGATTTCAGAAATCATCTGCGCCAATTCATGGGCTAACTGCCTGTGTTTTGGTAACACATCGAGTTTTTCAGATCCGCTAAATTGTTGCTGTAATATGGCTTCGTAGAAGCCGATGACTTGTTTAACTTTAGGAATATATTCCCAGACAGTATGGAAAGGTTTCGCCAAATCTTGCTTGCAGTAATAGACTTCTTTTTTGAGTTGTTCAGGAGCAGAGTTAACGCGTTGGATTTGGCGGATCACCTGCGACAAACCTGAACGGCTTTCTTCGAGTTGAACCATGACATGATGATATTGGCCTTTTAAGAGGCGCTCAACATCCACTAATTCTGGCAATGCTTCGTCGACTTGCTCAAAGGTATTTAAGCTATGGCGAAGTTTGGCGAGTTTATTATCCAGCTCAAGGTTTTGCCCTTTGCAGGCGAGGCTTAAGTGACCAATAAATTGCAGTAATGTCTGCAACTTTGCATTTCTATCTTCATTCACTTCATCAAGGGCAAGTTTGGCCGAATGAAGTTTCTGTTGCAGTAAGGTAAGTTCTGAAGCGGTAGCGCTTGAATCCTTCATCCTGAGTATCATCCTAACTCTGCAAGGCTAAAAACCATGACAATCCTATGTCCAGATTTGCGGGCTCATATGGTACTAATCTTATAACGCTGGGCGTAGACTGCAAATGCGATTTGCCTGTGATTCTGCGATTAATGACTGATATTGGTCAAATATTTCCCAGTAATTGCCTATTTTGGTTGTTTTCCCAGCAAGGCCAGCGAATATCCTCTTTATTACCGTTGGTCTCTAATCTGATTAAGCCGCGCTCAATGCCTTTTTCAAGGTGTAAAAATAATGGATTGGCAAATAAACTTAAAGGGACAAAATCGAGGGTTCTGAGGGCAACATAATAGTCGTTATTGCTATCTAAACTGCGGGCACAGGCGAGGGCCATCTGCACGGTTTCAAACTTTAATTTCGCCGCCATTTTGATTTCTGATTTCGCTAACAGTGGTAAATATGCAAAGCCAAGTTGGAAGTGATCCGTGATTTGTTGCTGATCGAGTTTCTGGCGTATTTGGTTGAGTGCCTGTGTGGGCTCAATCCGTTGGGTGAAACGGACCGCAAAGACCCCTTGGCGTATCACATATACTGATGCTGTGAGTGCATCCGTTAGATGATTGGCCATTTGTGTCGTTACCGCATCACTAAAGTATTGGCCATAGTCCAGATCGGTCGTAAGTTGGGCGGGAAAGGCGATAATAGCGAGTGCCGTGGTGGACTCTTGGCTCTGATGATGGCTTAAGTGTGCTAATAATGCGGCATATCCTAAATGGTGAGTGAAGGGGTCCTGGAGCGTTAATTGCGATAATGCCGCGTTCTTAGTCACTATGTTGCGGCGATTTAGTAGCATAAAAACAATCACTAGCAGTAATAATCCGGCAATAAGGCTGCAAATGAGCAGTCGCGTGTGAGTACTGCTGTTTTCTTTGGCTGTCTGCTCAAATTTCCCTTGTAGCATGTTTAGCTCAAGTTTAAGTTGTTGCTCCGCAAGAGCAGAGGTCGACGCAGGGGCGTTTTTATCTGTAGCAGCTGTTTTTTTACCTAGCTCAATAATACGGGCTTGGGCATCGATGGTTTTTGCTGATTCACCTAATTTTTGCGCCGCCGAGGCGATCAGTGTGAGTGCGGATTTTTGTTCGGCGATCAGTTTTAAATTGACCGCGAGTGCTAATGCGATATCAGCATGGGTCATCATCAGCGGCCAATTTTGATTGGTTTGCGCGATTTCACCAATTAAGAGTTCGTTATAAACTTGATAGTGATGGCTTTGCTTTTCTTTAAATATTTGATTTGCCATCAGCAAATATTTTAGAGCGTTAACATTGTCATTAATCTTGGAGTAGGCCTGACCGAGATTATGGAAATTAAGGCCTTGCGCAATATAGTTACCGCGTTTGGCATCTAATTGCTGCGCATTAAGGTAGTAATCAATCGCTTTGTTCCAATCGCCTTGTTCGCCATAAACCATAGCGATCACTGTCATGCAGCTTGAAAGATAAGTGTCATTGCCCATTTTTTCATAGCCAGCCGCGGCTTCGTGGGCATTTTTAAGCGCATCATCCCACTGCTTTAAATCGCGGTATACCTTAGAAAGCTGCAATTGCAGATTGGTTTTCATTAAAGGGTAATTAGAACGATTGGAAATCCGAATCGCTTCAGTGTAATGTTGTAACGATTTAGTAAGCTGCTGATTAACATTATAATAAAACCCAAGTCTTGCTTCCGCTGCTGCGATTAAGTAATCGTTTTCGAGTTTATAGGCAATGTCGCGGTATGTATAAAAGTGCATCAGTGCTGGCACCTCTTGGCGGATCAATAAATGTAATCCCCCCAGATGTTCATGAATATTGTGTTTAAGAATCAATGCTTCAATATCATAACTGTCGTTAATGCGACGGAGCGCTTCGTTATAAAGGCTAATGGCTTCTTGATATTTCTGCTCAGTACGCCCAAGGTAACGGCCATTTAACATGGCGACCATTGCAAGTTCATAGGGTGATTGTGCCGCAGTAGATAACTGTTCAATTAAGCCTTTTACATCTTGAATGCCGAGCTTAGTTTTAACGTTCGGATCCATATTAAGTCGAGTCAGTAAATATAAAACCTGTTCAAATTCGGCAGGGCTATAGCTTTGCTCTTGGGCGGCGCGCTCAAATTGGTCACGGTTTTGAAACGTAAGGGGAAAGGAAATCGATTTATTGAGCGCATCATACATTTGCTGTGGCGATTCTCTTAACTCAACCTCATCCGCTTCGAGATCTCGGCTTTGGACGCTAAAAGGCTGCAACAGTAAAAAAGTTAATAAAATAACCGTGATTTTTTGCATTTGAACTGTGATTCCTCATTCCTTAAACCAAGGAACTAATTTTGTTAGCTTTTGTTAGCGCCTGATGAGGAGGCTACATCGACTTGTTATACTTCGAAAAATCATCACAAGCATAGTAACAGAAGGAAGCCAGAGTGAAACCCAACAAGATTATCAATCTTGATATTAAGTGGATTATTTTTGGGCAAGTATTCCCCGATGATGTGCGCTTATTTAGTGCAAATGGTAAAACTATGAATTGGGGTTTTGGGGTGATTATTCTTTTGAATTGATGCAACACGAAAGTGCAGTGCCCTAGGCGATCCGTTCCGTGATGTTAACGTCATAGTCACGCACTTAAGGCAAGGCCATTTATTGCTCCAGCATACATGGCATACACGCCATGACTGAATGACGCTTGATGGCCGTAAGATCTACCCGTTATTTTCAAGATGGGTTACGGTTGCGTGCAGGGTGTGGATGTTCAGTACATGCTTAAAGACTTTTTCGGCAAAGCTTCACAGGCTGAGGCCGTTGCGGGAATTTTATTGAGCAGTGCCCATGGCTCGTTAGTGTTAGACCAAGTGTAGCGTAATGGCCTTGCTTGGCGACTTAGCCACAAAAGCTTAATCCTATGATTAAACTCAATGTGATGAGGGCTTCATATTTAGCCTCTAAATGTTTTTTGCTTAAAGCCACCTAAAGTGAAATCGTCATAAAAAAGGCGCAACCCTTATTTTGACGGGGCGCCTTTTCTTATCTCGCACTTCGACTCTTGCACTTCGACTTAGCCTAACAAGCGAGTCGCAGATCTCGCCTGCTTAAACTTGCGCGTCTTCTAGTCCACCTAACGCGGCCACCAGTGCATGCATCAAGGCGACTAACTCGCTGCCCATTAGGGCAAAGTCTGCGTCTAAACGTGCCATAGGATCATCTGTGCCCACTTCATCGTTACCCGCTCTAAATTCTTCGGAGAATTTAAGGCGTTTCACGCTGGCATCGGATTGCAATAATAGTGCAATCGATTGGCCAAAATGCAGCGCTAACTTGTGTACTTGCTTACCTGTTGCTAAGTGAGCTAACACTTCGTCTTCTTTTAAATCCTGCTGCTTAAAGCGCACAATGCCGCCTTCATCGGCTTCGGATTTAAGCTCAGCTTCATCCTGCATTTCAAAGGGTAATGGCGCGCTGCCAAGTTTTAACCATTCGGTTAAATTGGCTTCGACGGGTACTTTAAAACTCAATGGGATCACCGGTAAACTGCCGAGCGCTTTACGTAATAATGCCAATAATTCTTCGGCCTTAGTGGCACTTGAACTGTCGACGAGGATCATTTCCAGCTCAGGCAAAATCAAGGCATGGGTTTGGCTGCGGCGCGAGAAAGCGCGTGGCAGTAAACTTGTGATGATTTCATCTTTTAGGGCATCTTTTTCTTTTTTCGCCAGTTTTCGGTTTTCTTGATCTTCAATGAGGGCCACTTTTTCTTCTAAGGCTTCTTTGATGACTTGGCCTGGCAGCATTTTCTCTTCTTTCGTCACGCAGATCAGATGGCGATTGTCAGCGCTGTGTACCAAAGAGCTGCCTTTTTTGCCTAACGCATTTGAGAAACCAAATTTACTGACGTCTTGGCTTGAGCAGGGCGAAAAGGTGAAATCAGCCAACGCCGTTTCTAGCGCTTCGGTTTCGACGGCAAAAGGTTTATTGAAACGATAAAGAGTAAGATTTTTAAACCACATAACAGGCGCTCATTGAAAATTAAAGTGGCAGTTTACGGCATAGTTTGGACGGGGTAAACCTGTGTTCCACCCCTAAGTTTTAGTGGTGGATCAGAATTCATAAAACTGTAACACAAGCAGTAAATTAGCTGCAGGCCGCATTTTTACTCAGTTTTATGCTAACGCTAGCCTCCACTTTTGTAGCTGGCGAACTAAATGGTCATAATTGAAATAAAACTGAAACATATTCGTTGCACACTTTCCGTCGTTAAAACCAATAACCAAGACGAACATAACGTCGAAAGGATTAAATGATGAACGTTTTTTGTAAAACTCTACTTGCTTCAGCGCTAGCGTCTGCAACTCTGGCTTCAGCTTATGCCGCTGAGCCACTGACTGTTTATGGTAAGTTGAATGTCACCGCTCAATCAAATGATGAGAAAGGTGAGGCTACAACCGCTATTCAAAGTAATGCATCTCGTTTTGGCGTAAAAGGTGAATATGAGCTGTCTAGCTCGCTGGAAGCTTTCTACACAGTTGAGTATGAAGTTGACACTGGTGCTGACTCAAAAGATAACTTTACCGCACGTAACCAATTTGTGGGTTTGAAAGGCGCATTTGGTTCGTTTTCCGTCGGTCGTAATGATACCTTGTTGAAAATATCTCAGGGTAATATTGATCTGTTTAATGACCTTTCTGGCGATATAAAAAGCCTGTTTAAAGGTGAAAATCGCGCTGCTCAAACGGCGACTTACTTGACCCCTTCTTTTGGTGATTTTGTTTTCGGTGTGACTTATGTCGCTGAAGAGAGTGACGGTTTAAAACAATTTGAGACTGATGGTTTTAGCTTAGCGGCCATGTACGGTGATGCGAAACTGAAGAAAACACCAGTTTATGCATCTATTGCCTATGACTCAGATGTGTTTGGATATGAGATTGTTCGTGCCAGCGTTCAAGGTAAAATCGCCGGCTTAACTTTAGGTGGTATGTACCAACAGCAAGAGCAGACTTATAAAACGGGTAAAGTAGTAATAGGTGACGTTGAAGTAACTGTACCTGTTAAAGTCAATGCCGAAAGTGCTAACGGCTATCTGTTAAGCGCAGCCTATGATATTGATGCTGTTACTTTGAAAGCGCAATTCCAAGACATGGAAGACAAAGGCGATTCATGGTCAGTAGGTGCTGATTATGCATTGGCTAAACCCACTAAAGTCTTCGCTTTCTACAGCAATTTTTCGTTTGAAGGTGAGGCAGACGATGACAAATACATTGGTGTTGGCTTAGAACACAAATTCTAAATCTGAGAACGATTTTAGATAAAGGAGGCGAAAGCCTCCTTTTTTGTTGCTATAAACAAACCGTTATATAAAGTTAATATGACAAAAGTCACGACTAATATGGCGCCAATGGTGTACTTATTCATAAATCTGTAATAAAAATGACTAATAATAGTCGCGTTGACATTCACTGACAGAAAATCACTTATGACTGCAAGGATATTGATAGTTGAAGACGAGTTAGCGATCCGTGAGATGCTAACGTTTGTAATGGAGCAGCATGGGTTTACCACCTCTGCGGCGGAAGATTTTGATTCGGCCATTGCGCTGCTAAAGGAGCCTTTCCCCGATCTCATTTTATTGGATTGGATGTTTCCTGGCGGAAGTGGTATTCAGTTGGCTAAACGCTTGAAGCAAGATGAGTTTACTCGACAAATTCCGATCATCATGTTAACCGCCCGTGGTGAAGAGGAAGATAAAGTCAAAGGTCTCGAAGTCGGTGCCGATGATTACATCACTAAACCTTTCTCCCCTAAAGAACTGGTCGCACGCATAAAGGCTGTATTACGTCGCAGTGCACCAACTCGTTTAGAAGACACCATTGATGTGCAGGGCTTAATGCTCGATCCTGTGAGTCACAGGGTGAGTGTGGGTGAGACTGTATTGGATATGGGCCCTACCGAATTTCGTTTATTACACTTTTTCATGACTCACCCAGAACGTGTCTACAGCCGCGAACAGCTGCTGAACAATGTGTGGGGAACCAATGTGTATGTTGAAGACAGAACTGTTGATGTACACATCAGACGCCTTCGCAAAGCGGTTGAAGAGTCTGGCCACGATCGCTTAATACAAACGGTGCGTGGTTCCGGTTATCGTTTTTCTACACGCATTTAGTGCCGAATAAGTGTTAGGCACAAGTTAGCTTTTAGGCTATCTTGTGCACTTCTTATTTAGCCTGATGTTTGGTTTTATCTATGTCTGACTCTTATTTAGGGTACCGGTTGTTTACGCGCTTAGCTTTGTATTTACTGCTTTGTGCGCTAATAGGTTTATTGATAGGAAAACCTTTTTGGATACTTTTTATCGGCATGCTAGGACTAGTTTGCTGGCATTATCGGCAATTATCACGGATTAATTTTTGGTTATGGCGAGATAGAAAACTCACGCCGCCGCAGGGCAGTGGGAGTTGGGAAGGGGTGTTTAACGGTATTTATCGTCTCCAAGGTAAGAATCGTCGACGTGTTGGTCAATTGGCCACATTACTGGCGCGATTTCGTCAAGGTGCTGAAGCGTTACCCGATGCTGCTGTGGTGCTCGATTCTGAGCATAATATTTTATGGTGTAACAAGTTAGCGCAACTTATTCTCGGCTTTGTTTGGCCGCAGGATAATGGTCAGCGTATTGATAACTTGATCCGCAATCCTGATTTTTCCGCTTATATAAAATCTGCACAATACAAAGAGCCGCTGGAATTACCTTCGCCGGTATCGGACAAGCGTTTGCTTGAGATCCGTATCATGGCTTACGGTGAAAAGCAGCTACTGTTAATTGCGCGGGATATCACCCGTATACG